>NZ_JBHZEJ010000113.1:0-3052 GCF_042756365.1 Streptomyces sp. NPDC059092 | reverse complement strand
CCGGGGGCGGGCGGCTCCCCCCCGCCCCCACCTCGGCGCGCACCAAGGCCCCGGGGGGCGGGGGGGGCGGGGCCCCCCGGCCCACCGCCGAGCCCAACGACTCCAGCGTCACCCTGTTCGTACGGGTCGCCCGGGGCCCCACACTGCTGCTCCTGGGCGATCTCGAACCACCCGCCCAGCGCGCCCTGTCGCGGGAGTATCCGGCACTGCCCCCGGTGGACGTCCTCAAGGTGGCTCACCACGGTTCGCCCCATCAGGACCCGGGGCTGCTCAGGGAGGTGCGCCCGCGGCTCGCGCTGATCTCCGCGGGCCGGGACAACCCGTACGGGCATCCCGCGCCCCGTACCGTCGACGCGCTGCGTGCCGGGGGAGCGACGGTGCTGAGCACCGACCGGGACGGGGCGATCGCGGTCGTGGGGGCCGGGGCGGGTCTGCGGGCCGTTCCGCGAGGACGGAGCGGCGAGCGGTGACACCCACGTTCTCTACCAGTCGGTACGTTTGCCTCGAACGGGGCAAGAGTGATCGAATGCTTATTCGTCATGGGTCGCCGTTCCGACGACGTTCCGCGGTGCGGCCCCGTAGAGCCCGACCGCACAGGGGTACGCACGCCATGATCAGCCGCCTTCTCGGCCGACGGACGGCCGCTCATCAGAAGCCCGGCCCGTTCGCCGGCCTCTCCGTACCGCCCGGCGCCGGGCTGCTCACCTGCCGAGTCGTCGATCCGGTCGACGAGCCCGTCGGGCAGGCCGAGTTCACGGTGAGCGACAGCAACGGCCGCAAGATCGTGAGCGGGGAGACCGACCCGTTCGGGACGATGGTGGCGATGGTCCCCCTCGGGGAGTACCGGCTGGCGATATCCGCCGACAGTTTCACCCCGTTCCGGGGCAACGTGACGGTCGGAGAGAGCGCCGAGTCCAGCGGCCTGGGCGACATCACACTCCAGGTGGCCCCGTCGCTGCCGCTGCCCGCGCCCGGCGACTGGGAGATCGAACCGGCCCACTCCCGGATCGGTTTCATCGCCCGTCACATCGGGCTCGCCCGTGTCCACGGCCGCTTCGACAACTTCGCCGGGGCGATCAGGATCGGCGAGACGATCGAGCAGTCGGCGATGCACGTCGTCATCGGCGCCGCGTCGATCGACACCAGTGTGCAGATGCGCGACGACCACCTGCGCTCCGCCGACTTCCTCGACGTGGACAACTACCCGACGCTGGAGTTCTACAGCGACCGCTTCGCCCACCGCGGGGGCAACAACTGGGCGATCACCGGCGCGCTCACGCTCCACGGCGTCACCCGTACGGTCACCCTCGACGCCCACTACCTGGGCATAGGCAACGGCATGGAGGGCGAGACCCGCGCGGCCGTCCGCGCCAGTACGGAGCTGCACCGCGAGGACTACACCGTCAACTGGCAGTCGATGCTGGCGCGGGGCATCGCGGTCGTCGGCTCCAGCATCAAGATCGAGATGGATATCCAGATCGTCCCCAAGACCTGACCGGGCGGCCGGGAGGCTCCGGCCGGCTGGGAGAATGCGGCCGTGAGCGATGTGAGACACGTACTGGTGCTGCCCGACCGCGACGCGGCGGAGGAGGTGGCGCAGGCACTCGGCGAGCGGTTCCCGGTGACCGAGGAGCCCCAGCTCGTACGGGACGCCCTGGCCGGCGAGGACGACGCCGAGGACGCCCAGTGGCTGGTGGTCGTGGAGGACCCCGAGGCGCGACTGGACTCCGCGGCGCTGGACACCTTCGTGGCCGACTGGGACGGCTGGCGCGAGGCTCCGTAAGGTCCGGTGGGGCCTCGCCCCTCCGGCCGTGAGCCTCCGAGACCCCGGACCTCCGAGACCCCGGACCTCCGAGACCCCGGACCTCCGAGACCCCGGACCTCCGAGACCCCGGACCCCGCGTCCGTACGCCGGAGCCTCTCCGGGCACGCGCCCCTCGCTGTCGGTGGCGCGTGAGATCGTGGACCACGATGGCCACCAGAAAAGCTTCCACCGACGATCCGCTCGCCCCGCTCACGCTCGCCGTGGGCCAGGAGGACCTGCTGCTCGACCGCGCCGTGCAGCAGGTGGTCGCGGCGGCCCGCGCCGCCGACGCCGACACGGACGTCCGCGACCTCGCCTCCGACCAGCTCCAGCCCGGCACCCTCGCCGAGCTGACCAGCCCGTCGCTCTTCGCCGAGCGCAAGGTCGTGATCGTGCGGAACGCGCACGACCTCTCCGCCGACACGATCAAGGACGTCAAGGCGTATCTGGACGCGCCCGCCGAGGAGATCACCCTCGTCCTGTTGCACGCCGGGGGCGCCAAGGGCAAGGGGCTGCTGGACGCCGCCCGTAAGGCCGGGGCCCGTGAGGTCGCCTGCCCCAAGACGACCAAGCCCGCCGAGCGGCTGAGTTTCGTACGGTCGGAGTTCCGCGCGCTGGGCCGCTCGGCCACGCCCGAGGCGTGCCAGTCCCTGGTCGACTCGATCGGCAGTGATCTGCGGGAGCTGGCCAGCGCCGTCTCCCAGCTCGTGGCGGATGTCGAGGGAACGATCGACGAGGCCGTCGTCGGCCGCTACTACACGGGGCGCGCCGAGGCGTCCAGCTTCAACGTCGCCGACCGCGCCGTGGAGGGCCGGACGGCCGAGGCGCTGGAGGCGCTGCGCTGGTCGCTGTCGACCGGTGTCGCCCCCGTACTGATCACCAGCGCCCTCGCCCAGGGAGTGCGGGCCATCGGCAAGCTCTCCTCGGCTCGCGGCGGCCGGCCCGCGGATCTCGCGCGGGAGTTGGGGATGCCGCCGTGGAAGATCGACCGGGTGCGCCAGCAGATGCGCGGCTGGACGCCGGACGGCGTCGCGACCGCGCTGCGGGCCGTCGCCGAGGCCGACGCGGGCGTCAAGGGCGGCGGCGACGATCCGGAGTACGCGCTGGAGAAGGCGGTCGTCGCGATCGCCGGTGCGGCCCGCTCCGGCCGCCAGGGACAGGGCTGACGCCCGCCCCGGCCCGCCAAGGCGGGTGTCTGCCCGACCGGGCGGACCAGAGGCCCCGGAATACACGTCGAAGGCCCTGGCC
>NZ_JBHZEJ010000112.1:0-16196 GCF_042756365.1 Streptomyces sp. NPDC059092 | reverse complement strand
GCCGAACCGGGCGCCGCGCGGGGTGGCGGGCGCGGCGGCCGGCGGCGCCGGGGACACGGGCGCGGGCGTCGGCTCCTCGGTCTCCTGGACCTCGTCCGCCTCCTCGGCCTCGATCCCGGCGAAGCGGGCGCCGCGTGGTGTGCGCTTCTTCCGCCGGGGCTTGGGGCTGGGCGCGGCGGCGGGCCCGGAGCCAGGCCCGGCGTCGTCGGCGGAAGGGGCGGCAGCGACGGCGGATCCGGGGGCCGTCTCCTCCGTACGGCGGCGGCCGGACCAGAGTGTCCGGCTCCGCGCGGGGGCCGGCCCGGGGCCCGCGGGCGCCGTCCGGCCGGCGACCGGTCCGGGCAACGCCGCCAGTCTGGAACGGAGTTCGGAGCAGCGGGCGGTGGCGCGGGCGAGGTCGTCGCGGATCCAGGCCAGATCGTGGGTGAGCTGGCGTCCGCCCGGCGACCCCTCGGGCGTCGTACGGAGCAGCCGGACCAGTTCCTCGGCCCGGCCCGCCGCGTGGGTCCGTTCACGGACCATCAGCCGCAGCCGTTCCGTGAGCGCCTCGCCGCCGCCGGGGAGCCGGTCGTACGCCCCGGCGGCCGCGGAGTGGAGCCGTCGTGCCCGCTCGGCCTCCCCGGCGGCGGTGTGCGTCTCCCGCCCGGCCGCGAAGTCCTGGAGCAGCGACTCCACCACGTCCCAGGGCGGGATCTCGGTGCCGGCGAGGCAGGCCCGCAGGCCGTCGGGGTCGCGGTGGAGGAAGACTCCGTACCAGCCGGCGCCGGGGTCGAGCAGTGCCGTCAGGTTTTTTAAGTATCGCGCGAACGTCCCGGTCTCCACCGGGAGTTGTCGCACCGCCATCGCTGCCTCGTCCCTCCCGTGCCGAAGAGAACACTCCGGTCCGAGGCATTCGACCTCAGGTGTGTTACGGGTCGAATACAGACAGTTTTCGGGGAGGGTGCGATGCCCTCATCTCCCGGGCGTCAGAAGGTGACGGCGATCCCGGTGTGCGGGCGCTTGCCGCGCCGTGCGATCCGGGCCGGTACGTCGACCAGCCAGAACTGCCAGGTGTACTTGCGCCCGATGAGCCGCAGGACCCGGTCGAGGTCGGCCCCTTCGAGCAGCCGCGCCGCACCCTCGGCGGTCGGCGCGCCCGGGGCGATCCGCCCGCGTACATCACACGCCGTCACCACCACAGGGGAGTTGGCGCGGATCCGTTTGACCTTCCAGGAGTCGGAGCGGGTCCAGACGAACAGCTCACCCCCGTCCACCGCGTGCCAGACGGGGGTGGCGACCCCTGTCCCGTCCTTGCGGTAGGTGGTGAGGCTGACATAGCGACTGCGGGCGAGGTCGTCGAGGGTCGTCACGGCGCCAAGCCTACGCACTCCCCCGCGCCCCCGCCGTGCCCGCCCGGGCCGCGGGCGCGCGTGGCGGCCTGACGGCGCGGGCGCGCGCCGTCAGGCCGGCACCGGCGAGCAGCTCACCGCGATCCGGTCCATCGACAGGCCCAGCGCCGAGGCCAGCGCGGCCACCGTGAAGAAGGCCGGGGTCGGGGCGCGGCCGGTCTCGATCTTGCGCAGCGTCTCGGGGGAGAGCCCGGCGACGGCGGCGACCTCCACCATGCTCCGCGAGCCGCGCGCCTCGCGGAGCAGATGGCCGAGTCGTTCGCCGCGCTCGCGCTCTTCGGCAGTGAGAGGAGTCCGTACCATCCCGTCATTGTAATACCGCACCAGCGATTCCTGACCACCCCGTCGACCGGTATAGTTATTGGAATGGTGGAGATCAAGACCGACGCGTCCCTGAACGCCATGCGTGGCGCCGGCCGGGTCGTCGCCCAGGCGCTGGCAGCGGTACGTGAGGCCGCGACCGTGGGCGTCACGCTGCGCGCGCTCGACGAGACCGCCCGCGCCGTACTGCGCGAGGCCGGGGCCGGCTCACCCTTCCTCGACTATCACCCCGACTGGGCGCCGAGGCCCTTCCCCGCGGTCATCTGCGCCTCCGTCAACGACATGATCGTGCACGGCATCCCCGGCTCCTACCGGCTGACCGACGGCGACCTCGTGTCGATCGACTGCGGTGCGGTCCTCGACGGCTGGGTCGGGGACTCCGCGGTCAGCTTCACGGTCGGCCGCGCCCGCCCGGACGACCTCCGGCTGATCGACACGTCGTACGAGGCGCTGGAGGCGGGGATCGCCGCGGCCCGGGTCGGCAACCGCATCGGCGACATCGCGCACGCGATCGGCCGGGTCTGCCGCGCGGCGGGGTACGGCATCCCGGCCGGCTTCGGCGGCCACGGCGTGGGCCGCACGATGCACGAGGACCCGGGCGTCCCGAACGAGGGCCGCCCGGGCCGCGGCGTGCGGCTGCGCCACGGGATGGTGCTGGCGATCGAGCCGATGCTGACGAGCAGCGGTACGGACCGCAGCTTCACGGCCCGCGACGGCTGGACGGTCCGTACCCTCGACTCCAGCCGCGCCTCCCACGTGGAACACACGGTGGCGATCACCGACGGGGGCCCGCGGATCCTGACGGCGCTCTGAGACACCCCGGCTCCGGGACACACCGTCGCCCGCCGTACCGGCCGGCCCGGTGGTGTTCGGTCCACCGTGCCGACCGGCCCCCGGGCCCGCCGGTGCCCGTCAGTCCAGCGGTTCGACCCAGACGTTCCTGAAGCGGACCTTGTTGCCGTGGTCCTGGAGCCGGATCGCGCCCGCGCCGGCCGATTCGGCGTCGCCGGCGCCGGTCGGACCGTCCACCGCCACGTTGTCGTGGACCGTGCGGCCGTTCCACTCCACGCTGATCCTGGCGTCCTCGGTCTTCCGTCCCTCGCCGTCGAAACGGGCGGCGCGGAAGACGATGTCGTACGTCTGCCAGGTCTCGGGTGCGGTGGCGGCGTTCAGGTCGGCGGCCTTCTTGTTGTAGATGGACCCGGCCTCGTTCGCGGCCAGTTTCTCCACTCCGAAGGAGTCCAGGATCTGGATCTCGTACCGCTCCTGGAGGTACACGCCGCTGTTGCCGCGATCCTGTCCTGTGACCTCGTCCGGCAGCTTCGGCACCCGGAACTCGGCGTGCAGCCGGAAGTCACCGAAGGCCCGTTTGGTGCGGATGTCGCCGCAGCACACCTCGATGGAGTCCTCCGCGGTACGCGGCCATTCGACGCTGCGGCCGTCGGTGTGCTGCCAGGCGGTGGAGACACTGCCGCCGGAGAACAGGTCGATACGGCTTCCCGGCCTGCGCACCTCGATCATGTCGAGGTTGACGTGCCCGGTGTCCTCGGGCCGGTAGGTGTAGGTGACGGTGTTGCGGCCCTTCTTCAGCGCGAACCGCTCGGTCTTGGTGGACCAGCGGTTCCAGGCGACGGTGGAGGGGAGGCTGGTCTGCCGCAGCTGCCCGCCGTTGACACCGACGCCGATGGTCTTGGTTCCGGCCGAGGGGTTGGGGCCGTTGGCGTAGCGCAGGGCCACGTCGTAGTTGCCCTTCGCGGGTACGTCGACCTCGAAGGCGGCGGTGGCGCCCTGGGTGCCGAAGCCGTCGACGAAGCCACCACCGGTGTATCCGGCGTGCTCGGTGTCGATGTCCGCCCCGCCGGTCAGGCGCGCCGACTCGGCGTCGTACGAGGTGACGGGCTGCTCGGGTCCCGGCCGGGCGTTCAGCGTGTACCAGGCCTCGGTGGACCAGAGTTGCTCACCGCCTGCCGAGGCGAACGGGCGCGGCGACCGGACGTGCACCACCCGGTCGGCCTTCAAGCCCGGGATGGTGAGCCGGACCTTGCGGCGGTCGTCGGACAGCCGGGCGGCCGTGACGGGCAGCGTCTCCTCGTCGATCTTGGGGCCCCCGTACGCCGGGGTGGGGACGTAACGCCACTGCTCGACGGAGTAGGCGCCCTCGGTCAGCTTGGTGGCCGTCTGCTCCGACAGGGGCTGGGTGTAGGTCAGTTCGAAGCCGTCGCGGGTGGCGCGCATGGTCTTGACGTCGAAGACGTTCTTGCCGTTCGGTGTGAGTTTCTGCAGGCCGAAGCGGAGCTTGCCCTCCTGGCCCCAGTTGCCCTCGGCGCCGAGGCCGCCCGCGTAGATCGCGCCGTCCGGACCGGTGCTGATACGGGTGATACCGGCTTCCAGGCCCTGCGTGTGCCGGAACACCGCTCCCTGGTACTCGCCCTTCACCTTCTCCAGGTCGGCGCGCTGGATTCCGCCGTAGGTGACGTCACCGAAGACCATCTGCCCGGCGAAGGGCCCCTTCTTCAACAGCATCGGTGTGCTCGGCGAGTTGGCTATCTCGTTCTGCGGCAGCCAGAGCACCGGCTTGGTGACCGTACGGTCGTCGAACGGGCCGTCCGGCTTGGTGTAGTGGTTGAAGAACCGGTTCTTCTTGACGTGGACCAGCTTGGAGGCGGGCAGCCAGCCGCCCTGGTTGTCGGTGACGAAGAGTTCGTCCCCCGGGCCCTTTCCGATGCCGTTCGGTGTACGGAGGCCGCCGGCCAGGTAACTGACCTTCCCGGTCTTCCTGTTCACCTTGACGGTGGTGCCGCGGTTCGCGGCGGGCTGCGGGACGGTCGTCGCACCGCCCTGGTTGATGGCGACGGACAGGTTCAGGTAGAAGTCGCCGTCCTCGTAGAGCAGTCCGAAGGCGAACTCGTGGAAGTTCCCGCCGTACGGCCACTCGGCGACCTTGCGGATCTCGCCCGCCGTGTTCTCGCCCTTGATGTCGGACAACTCGGTGAGCTGGTGCTTCTCCGAGACGTACAGCTTTCCGTCGACGTACTTGATGCCCATCGGCTCCTTCAGGCCGCCGGCGATCTTCGTGTACGTCACCTTCTCCGGGCCGGTCTCCCCCGTCACGTGGTCGAGGACGTACACCTCTCCCGCGGTCTTGGCACTGCCGCCCCAGGTGGTCACGGCGAGCCGGCCGCCCGGCAGCCAGTCCATCGCGGAGACCTGCGGTTCGAAGCCCTCGGGGCGCAGATCGGTGAGGGTGTAGCCGGGGTTGACCGAGGTCAGCGGAAGTCCGTCACCGGGCGTGTCGTACGTGCCCTCGCACTCCTTGCGGCCGGGAGCGGTGACCCGGACGACGCCGGCGTCGGTGCTGAGCACCGAGTTCGGGACGAGGGTGAAGGAGTCCGCGCCCGGCGGCTTCCACTGGAGGGTGACCTGTTGGCCGCCGCCGCGGTCGAAGTGGTCGATCCGCAGGGCGTGGTAGCCGGGGGCAAGGGTGATCTCGCCGTCCTTGGGCTCGGCTCCGTGCAGTCCGTCGTGGTCGATGACCTTCTTGTCGCCGAGGAACAGACGGGAACCGTCGTCGCTGATCAGGCGGAAGCCGTAGGCACCGTTCGCGGGGACGTCGATGTTGCCGATGATCTGCGACACGAAGTTGTCGCTGAAACCGAAGCCGTCGGTGGAGGACCAGTCGACGGTGGGGATCAGTTTGTCGACGTTGGGGGTCTGGGCCGGTTTGAGGTCGCAGAGCTTGCTCAGCGGGGACTGGATGTCGAAGACCCGGAGGGTGACGCCGGGTTCCTGGGGCGGCAGGTCTCCGAAGGGCTTCTCGTCGGCTTCGGCGGCGGGCGCCGCGAGGCCGCCGGTGAGAAGGGCCGCGAGAAACAGCCCGGCGAGTCTTCGGGGGCTGCGGCGATGGCGGGGGGCGCTCTGGTGCGTGCGGGGCGTCACTCTTCCTCCTGCTGTGCGCTGCGAGGCAGCGCGGCCGGGGACGGACCTTCCGTGCGAGAGCGACGCCCAGCGTACGAAGTGTGCTCCGAACCGTCCAGACTTTGTCCTCGATGAGTCGAAACTCGCGGGGCGGAGGGGGTGCGGACGGCATAGCCGACCCTTCACGGGCGCGGCGGATCGGCAGGGGGCAGGGGCAGGTCGAGCGTGGCGCGTCAACAGGGGCTGGTAGGGCGGCGGACGGTCCGCCGCCCCATCAGCGGGGACCGGCCGGGGTCAGGGCGTGCCGCCCGCCGGGCGGACGACCATCGCCGAGCCGCCTCCCCTGCGTACCGTCTCGGCCGCCGCCAGCCAGCGGCCGTCCGGCAGCCGCTGCACCCCGGTGGCCGCGCCGATCTCCGGGTTCTGGGTGAACGTGTGCCCCAGCGCCTCCAGTGGCTGCCGCACGGGGCTGTTCCACAGCCCCGGCTCCAGCTCGGTGGAGGCCGTGTTGCGCTGACTGGCGCGGGGCGCGGCGATCGCCTCGACCAGCGGCAGGCCGCGGTCGAGCGTGCCCGTCAGGGTCTGGAGCACGGTGGTGATGATGGTCGCGCCGCCGGGCGAACCGACCGCGAGGACCGGCTTGTCATGGCGGTCCAGGACGATCGTCGGGGAGATCGACGACCTCGGCCGCTTGCCAGGACCCGGCAGGTTCGGGTCGTGGACCGCCGGGTTGGCCGGGGCGAACGAGAAGTCCGTCAGCTCGTTGTTGAGCAGGAAGCCCCGCCCCGGCACGGTGATCGCGCTGCCGCCCGTCGACTCGATGGTCAGGGTGTACGCGACGACGTTGCCCCACTTGTCCGCGACCGTGAGATGCGTGGTGTTCTCGCCCTCGAAGGTGGTCGGCGCGGCGGTGCTGCCCGGTGCGCACGGCGTCGGATCGCTCGGATCGCCGGGCGCCAGAGGGCTCTTGAGGACCGCGTCGTCCTTGATCAGGCAGGCACGGGAGTCCGCGAAGCGCCGCGAGAGCAGCCCCTTGGTGGGGACGTCCTCGAAGGCCGGGTCGCCGACCCAGCGGCCCCGGTCGGCGAAGGCGATCCGGCTCGCCTCGATGGAGCGGTGCAGGTACGCCGTCCGCGACGCCTTCGAAAGGTCCGTACGGGAGAGGATGTTGAGCGCCTCGCCGACGCTCGTACCGCCGGACGACGAGGGCGCCATGCCGTACACGTCGAGTCCGCGGTAGGTGACCTTGGTCGGAGCCTGGCGCTTCGTACGGTACGTGGAGAGGTCCCGCGCCGTCAGGTCACCGGGGCGCACCGTGCGGGCCGCCGCCGGGTCGACCGGGGGCGTGCGGACCGTACGGACGATGTCGCGTCCCAGGGCGCCCCGGTAGAGCAGTCCGGTGCCCTCGCGTCCCAGCTCCCGGTACGTGCGCGCCAGGTCGGCGTTCTTGAAGACCGAGCCCACGACGGGCAGTTGGCCACCGGGCAGGAAGAGTTCGGCCGTGTCGGGGAAGTCCGCGAACCTGGCCTGGTTCGACTGGGTCTGCGAGCGGAACGTCGCGTCGACCGTGAAGCCGTCCTCCGCCAGCCGCTCCGCGGGCTTCAGCACCTGTCCGAGCGAGCGGCTGCCCCACGCGCCGAGCGCGGTGTCCCAGGTGGCCGGGGTGCCGGGGGTGCCGACGCTCAGCCCGCTGGTCACGGCGTCCGCGAACGGGACCGGTCTGCCGTTCTCCAGGAAGAGCCCGCTGCCGGCGGAGGCCGGCGCGGTCTCCCGCCCGTCGATGGTGTGTACCGTACGGGACTTGGCGTCGTAGTAGACGAAGTAGCCGCCTCCGCCGATGCCCGCGGAGTACGGCTCGGTGACCCCGAGGGCGGCGGCGGTGGCGACGGCCGCGTCCACGGCGTTGCCGCCCTTGCGGAGCACCTCGATGCCCGCCGCCGAGGCGTCGGTGTCGACGCTGGCGACGGCTCCCCCGTACCCCGTCGCCACCGGTACTTTGACGGGCGGGCCCGTCGGCGCCCGGTGCGCGACGTCACGCGCCGCCAGGAGCGCCGAGGGCGGCGCGGCCTCGCCGACCGAGAGCAGCGCGGCGGCGACGGCCACGAGCGAGAGATTCCGCACGGCGGAGCGACGCATCAGGTACCTCCAGTCAGCGGTGGGGCCAGTCGGTGACTGCCCGGGCGCAGCGTAACCGCCGGGCACCGGCATCGTCAGGACCGCCTCCGGCACGGGCGCGTGCTCGGACTCCGGCGCCGGCGCGTGCCGCGGCTCTGACACGGGCGCGCGCTGCGGCTACGATGCGCGCCCATGAATGACGACATACGCAACATCGTGCTCGGCGTGGTCGCCGCGGGTGTCAGCGCCGCGCTGGGCTGGCTCGCCCGCACCTACCTCTGGCAGCGCAGGCTGCGCAGGAAGCAGGCGTTCTTCGGGCTGCCCACCAACTCCGAGTGTCTGCTGGTCGTCAACCGCAAGGCGGGCAGTGACGGCGCCGTCCACCGTTACGACGTCTCCGCCCTGCTGGAACTCTCCGCGCTGATCAAGGACTGCGGCGCGCACGCCGACATCGTGCAACACGACACCGCGCGCCAGGGGTTCGGGGAACGTACGGAGTTCTGTCTGGGAGGACCCTCGACAAATCGCCGGATGGCCGCCCACCTCTCCTCCCTGCTGCCCGGGGTACGGGTGACCACCGACGCCGACCGGGTGTCCGAGCAGGGGGCCTTCCGGATCGGGACCGAGCGCTACCTCGCGGAGGCCGGCGTCTGCGAGTACGTCCTGCTGGCGCGGCTGACCGTCGGGGAGAGCGCGCGGCCCGTCTTCCTCTGCTGCGGTCAGCGGGCCATCACCAATCAGGCGGCCACGCGCCATCTCGCCCGTCATCACGAGCGGTTGGCCCGCAAGTACGGCACGGACTCGTTCTGTCTGCTGCTGAAGGTGGTGAACTCGGAGGCGTACGGCCCCGATGTGGTGGAGCTGGTCGCCGATGTGACGCGCGCGGCCCGGACCCCGCTGCCGGAGCCCGCCCCGACGACCGGGACGGTCGAATAGGCGCGAGGGCCGCCGAGTGGAGGGCCGGGACCGTCACGCGGGCGCGCGGGCCGAGCACAACCCGACCGGCGGACAGCTGACCTTCCTCCTGCGCGCCGCCGCCCGTCGTCTCCGCCGGGTACCGCCGCCGTACGAGAAGTGATCTCCGGCTGTCTGCCGGGCGGGCCACTGCCCTGTGCTACTGCCCGCCCGGCAGCAGCGTCCCTGGTGCGGCCGGGGCGGCTCCCACGGCCTCGGTCCTCGGGTTGTGCCGCTGACGCCCGGCCAGCCAGTGGGCGAACCAGGAGAGCAGCATGCACATCCCGATGTAGATCGGCGAAATCACCATCACCACAGGGATGAACGGCAAATCGTAGTCGAGATTCGAGGCGATGAGCTTGCCGGCATGGAGGAACTCCTCGTAGGTGATGAGATAACCGAGCGATGTGTCCTTGAGAGCGACCACCAACTGGCTGATGATCGTGGGCAGCATGGCGCGGACCGCCTGCGGCACCAGCACGTACGTCATGACCTGCGTCTTGCGCATGCCGAGCGCGTACGCCGCCTCCCGCTGACCGCGCTCCACCGAGTGGACTCCGGTACGGAAGACCTCGGCGAGCACGGAGCCGTTGTAGAGCGTCAGACCCGCCACCAGCGCGGGCAGGGCCTGCACCTTCAGCGCCACGAAGATGAAGAAGATCATCACCAGTACGGGCATGGCCCGGAAGAACTCGACCAGCACCGTGGCGAGCAGGCGCACGGGCCGGTGGTCGGAGAGCCTGCCGCAGGCGAGGACCGCGCCGAGCGCGAGCGAGAGCACCGCCGCGTACCCGAACGCCTTGAGGGTGTTGCCGAGACCGCGCAGCAGCAGGTCCTGGATCCCCTGGTAGGTGAAGGGGTCCCACTTGACGGCGGTGAACTGGCCGGTGTCGAAGAGCAGGTGGATGAGCCAGCCGATGAGCGCGGCGATCAGTCCGGTCGCCACCAGCCCGTAGGTGCGGTGGCGGCGCCGGGTGCGGGGCCCGGGGATGTCGTAGAGGGCGGTCGACCGGCTCATCGGGCGACTCCCCAGCGCTTCTCCATCACATGGAACAGCGCGCTGATGGCCAGGGTGATGATGAGATAGCCCACAGCGATCCAGACGAACGACCAGACGATGTTGTAGCCCCTCTCGCTGAGGACCTTGTAGGTGCCGAGCAGTTCGGTGACGCTGAACGCGCCCGCGATCGCGGAGTTCTTGGCCAGCGCGATCAGCGTGGAGCCGACGGGCGGGATGACCGTACGGAAGGCCTGCGGCAGCACGATGTCGCCGAGTGTCTGGCCGAAGCTCATCCCGAGGCTGCGGGCCGCCTCGCCCTGCCCCTTGTGGACGGTGTTGATGCCGGAGCGCAGGACCTCGCAGATGAACGCGGAGGTGTAGCAGCCGAGGGCGAGGACCGCGAAGAGCTGGAAGGGCAGCACGAGTCCGAAGCGCGGCAGTCCGAGGACGACGGCGAAGAAGAGCAGCGTCAGCGGGGTGTTGCGCAGCACGGTGACCCATACGGTGCCGAGCGCGCGCAGGGAGCGTACGGGCGACACCCGGAACGAGGCCATGACGAAGCCGAGGGCGAGGGCCAGCAGCGAGGCGTAGACGGTCAGTTCGACCGTGCCGAGGAAACCCTCCCCGTAGAGGGCGAAGTTGTCGGTGAGTACGTTCATGGCGCGGCCTCAGCTCGCCGGGTAGCGGTCGATGGGCGGGGGCGGGGTCGCCTTGCGGCCGGAGAGGCCGAGGGTGGCGTCGTACGCCTTCTGCCAGTCGCCGTTGCGCTCGTGGACGACGAGCGCGTCGTCGAGCGCGAGGCGCAGGGCGTTGTCGGAGCGGGGGACGCCGATGCCGTACGGCTCCTTGGAGAAGGGCTTGCCGACGACCTTCAGCTCCTGGGGTGCTTTGGCCGCGTACCCCTGGAGAATGGTGTCGTCGGTGGTGACGGCGGCGACCTGGTAGGTCAGCAGGTTGTCCACGCAGGCGGAGTAGGTGTCGTACCCGACGAGCTGGACGCGCGGGTAGTCCTCCTGGATGCGCTGGTACGGGGTGGAGCCGGAGGCGGAGCAGACCCGCTTGCCGTCGAGGTCCCGCGGCCCCTCGATGCCGTGCTCGTCGGTCCGTACGAGGAGGGACTGGCCGGCCATGTAGTACGGGCCGGCGAAGCCGACGAGCTTCTTGCGGTTGGCGTTGATGGTGTAGGTGCCGACGTAGTAGTCGATCTGCCCGTTCTGGAGGGCGGTCTCGCGGTTCGCCGAGGCGATGGTGCGGAAGCGGATGGTCTTCGGGTCGAAGCCGAGGGACGCCGACATCATCTTGGCGATCTCGATGTCGAAGCCGGAGTAGACGCCGGTGGCGGGGTCCTTCTCGCCCATGTACGGCTGGTCCTCCTTGACCCCGACGATCAGGTAGCCGCGGCGCTCGGCCTTCCGCCAGGTGGGCGAGGAGGGCAGCCGGAAACCCGTGTCGACGTGGTAGTGGGGCAGCGCGTCGGGCCGCGGGCCCTTCACGGGCGGACTGCCGGGCTTGCCGCACCCCGCCGCGAGGAGGACGAGGAGGAGCAGGACGAGCGCCGTCCTGGCAGTCCTGGCGGTCCCGGGAGTTGTGGCCGTCGCGGGAACTGTGGCCGTCGCGGCGGGCCCGGCCGTCGCGGCCGTCGCGGCCGTCGCGGGAAGTCTCAGCGGGTGTCTCACGAACCGCACCCCCGTCAGTGCTTGAGGATCTTGGAGAGGAAGTCCTTGGCCCGGTCGCTCGCGGGGGCGGTGAAGAAGTCCTCCGGGGTGCGGTCCTCGATGATGCGGCCGTCGGCCATGAAGACGACGCGGTTGGCGGCGGAGCGGGCGAAGCCCATCTCGTGGGTGACGACGACCATGGTCATGCCCTCGCCCGCGAGTTGCCGCATCACTTCCAGGACTTCGTTGATCATCTCCGGGTCGAGCGCCGAGGTGGGCTCGTCGAAGAGCAGCGCCTTGGGGTCCATGGCGAGCGCGCGGGCGATGGCGACGCGCTGCTGCTGGCCGCCGGAGAGCTGCGCGGGCAACTTGCCGGCCTGGTCGGCGAGGCCGACGCGGTCGAGCAGTTCGCGGGAGCGCCGGTCGGCGTCCTCCTTCTTGCGCTTGCGGACCTTGATCTGCGCGAGGGAGACATTGGCCAGCACGGTCTTGTGCGCGAAGAGGTTGAACGACTGGAAGACCATGCCCACTTCGGTACGGAGCCGGGCGAGCCCGCGGCCCTCGGCGGGCAGGGGGCTGCCGTCGATGGTGATCCGGCCCGAGTCGATCGTCTCCAGCCGGTTCATCGTCCGGCAGAGGGTGGACTTGCCGGAGCCCGAGGGCCCGATGACCACGACGACCTCGCCGCGGTCGACCGTGAGGTCGATGTTCTGGAGGACGTGCAACTGCCCGAAGTACTTGTTGACTCCACGCAGCTCGATCAACGGTTCGCCGGCCATACGCTGCCCCACCCACTCTCGGCTGTGTCGAGGTCAGCGCAAACTATCCAGCCCGCCAAGGGACTTCGCGCACGACACGCACATATGGGGCATAACCCGTATTTACTGTAGAACGTCGGTCGGGGTCAGGCTTCGGCCGCCTCCGCGTAGACCTGGGACAGCTCGGGCGCCCCCGTGGCGGCCCAGTCGAGGCCCGCCTCGACCACCTGGATCTCCCGCCCGGACGCCAGCCGTACGACGGGGTGGCCGCCGGGCCAGATGCGCCAGGAGGCGCCGGGGACGGTGCGGACGATCACCGTACCCAGGTAGAGCCCCGCGTCATTGCCCAGCCAGGGCAGCTCCTCCGGGTCGTCGCGCCAGCGCGGCGGCAACTGGTCGAGCGCTTCCAACGAGGCCGGGGAGTCGTCCAGTTCCAGACCGTTCTGCCCAGCTCTGGCGCGGAGCAGCTCGCACTCGGAGAGCAGTTCGGCCACACCTTCCGGCTCGCCGACGGCGGAGGCGAGCGGCGTGCCGTCCGCGCTGTCGTGCCGCTTGCGCCAGTTGTCCAGGAAGGAGAAATTCATACCGCTCAGCCTGCCACTCCCCCGGTCGGGGCACCATACGGCGCGCGGGACGCCCCTCCGGCCGGGCGGCCGGCTCAGACGTCGAGATCGACCACGACCGGGGCGTGGTCGGAGGCGCCCTTGCCCTTGCGCTCCTCACGGTCGACGTAGCTGTCCTTGACGGCGCCGGCGAACGGTTCGTTCCCGTACACCAGGTCGATGCGCATGCCCCGGTTCTTGGGGAAGCCCAGCTCCCGGTAGTCCCAGTACGTGTACGGACGGTCGTACTTGAGCGGGCGGGGCACCACGTCGTGGAGGCCCTGCTCGCGCAGCGCGGCGAGCGCGGCGCGCTCCGCCGGGGTGACGTGCGTGGCGCCCTCGAAGCGGGACAGGTCCCAGACGTCCTCGTCCGCCGGGGCGACGTTGTAGTCGCCGAGGACGGCGAACGGGCGCGGGCCCGCCGCGTCCGCCGCGACCGCGTCGCGCAGCGCCTCGAACCAGCGCAGCTTGTACGCGTAGTGGTCGTGGCCGACCTCGCGGCCGTTGGGTACGTAGACCGACCAGAGCCGGACCGGGCCGCAGGTCGCGGAGATCGCGCGCGGCTCCTCCACCCCCTCGTACAGCGGCCCTCCGGGCAGCCCCTTGACGACGTCCGCGAGACCGGCCCGGGAGATCAGCGCCACCCCGTTCCACCGGCCTGTCGCGTTCACCGCCGACTCGTAACCCGCCTCGCGGAGCTGCTCGGCGGGGAACTGCTCCTCGCCGCACTTGGTCTCCTGGACGCAGAGCACGTCCGTACCGCTGCTCTCCAGCCAGGCCAGCAGCCGGGGCAGCCGGGCGGTGATCGAATTGACGTTCCAGGTGGCGATGCGCATGCGTGACAGCCTATCGGCGGGGTCCGACAGCCGGGGGCACGGCGGTACGGGGGCGGGGTACGGGCGAGGCCCCGGCCGGGGTACGGCGACTACAGCTCGGCCGAGGCGCCGGAGGCCAGCCTGCCGTGCTCGGCGCCGCCGAGCGAACCGATCTGGAGGTCGTAGACGGGCCGGGCGAGGTCCGCGAGCAGCGCGTCGTGGATGTCGAAGGAGCGCACGGGCTTGACCTCCCGGACGTACTCGATCACCTCGGAGATCTTGTTCCAGGGCGCCTGGACGGGCAGCAGCAGCGTGTCGACGGGGTGGTCGGGGACGGTGAGCGCGTCGCCGGGGTGGAAGACCGAGCCGTCCACGAGATAGCCGACGTTCGTGATCCGCGGGATGTCCGGGTGGATCACCGCGTGCAGTTCGCCGTAGACCCGGACGTCGAAACCCGCCACGGAGAACGTGTCGCCGTGCCCCACGGTGTGGACCCGGCCGGGGAAGGCGGCGGACATCCGCTCGGCGACGCTGCGCAGCGTCCACAGCTCGGCGCCCGGGTTGGCCTCAAGGCCGGCCCGCAGCCGGCCCTCGTCGAAGTGGTCGGGGTGCTCGTGGGTGACGAGGAGGGCGTCCGCGCCGTGCGTCGCGTCCTCCTCCGTGAACGTTCCGGGGTCGATGACGAGCGTGCGCCCGTCCTTCTCCAGCCGGACACAAGCGTGCGTCTTCTTGGTGAGCCTCACCGCTGACCGCCTCTCTTCCTCACACGGATCACACAGAACCGCTGCCGGCTCCCCGCTGCCCCCGCTGCCCCGTTGTCGTCCTCACCCACCATCCTGCTACGACTCGGGCCGGGTCTCCTCCTGGATCACGGTCCTGGCCACCCGGAACGCGGAGTTCGCCGCCGGGACACCGCAGTAGACAGCGCTCTGGATCAGCACTTCCTTGATCTCGGCCGGGGTGAGGCCGTTGCGCAGCGCGGCCCGGGTGTGGAAGGCCAGCTCCTCCAGATGTCCCCCCGCGACGAGCGCGGTCAGTGTCACCGCGCTGCGCGTACGGCGGTCCAGCCCGTCCCTGGTCCACACCTCGCCCCAGGCATAGCGGGTGATCAGCTCCTGGAAGTCGCCGGAGAACTCGTCGGCGGCGTCCATGGCACGGTCCACGTGGGCGTCGCCCAGGACCTGTCTGCGGACCAGCATCCCCGCGTCGTACGGGTCGGCGCGCCCCCCGGTGACGGGCTGGGGCTGCTCGGCGGGGGCGATCTCGGCGACCGGGCCGACCGTCGCGGAGACCGAGGGCCGGTCGGCCCGGTCGGGCATCACGGTCAGGCCGGTGGCGGTGTCGGACGGGTTGTACCAGGCCGTGGCGAAGTGGTGCGCGAGCAGGTCGGTGACGGCGCCGGGCTGCTCGACGGGCGCCAGGTGCGAGGCCCCGGGGACCAGCGCGAGCCGGGCGTCGGGTATCCCCGCGACCAGGGTGCGCGCCTCGGCGGGCCCGGTGACCTGGTCCTCGGCGCCGACCAGGACGAGGGTGGGCACGGTGATACGGCCCAGTTCGGCGCGTATGTCGAAGGCGGCGAGCGCTTCACAGGCGGCGATGTAGCAGCCGGGATCGGTCGTACGGACCATCTGGACGGCCCACTCGACGATGGCGGGCTGCGCGGCGGCGAAGCCGGGCGTGAACCACCGCTCGGGCGCGGTGCGGGCCATCGGGTCCAGCCCGTTGGCCCGGACGATCACCCCGCGCTGGCGGAACTCGTCGGCCGTGCCGAACCGGGGCGAGGCCGCGACCAGCGCGAGCGAGGCGATCCGGTCGGGCCGGCGCAGCGCCAGCTCGGCGCCGATGGCCCCGGCGATGGAGCAGCCCACGTAGCCGAAGCGCTGGATGCCGAGCCCGTCGAGGGTGGCCAGCAGCCGCTGGGCCAGTTCGGGGACGCTGGTGGCGGGGTGGGCGGGCGCGCCGCCGTGTCCGGGCAGGTCGAAGCGGAACACCCGCCACTGACGGGCCAGCTCGGGCACCTGTCGGTCCCACATGTGCCATGTGGTACCCAGTGAGGGGCCTACGACCAGCACAGGGGCCTCATGGGGCCCGTCAAGGCGGTATTGCAGGGTTTTTGGTGGTGTCTCGCTCACCCGCAGACCCTCTCATGCCTCACGGGATCTCACGTGGCCAGGGCGAACCCCTCGGCCTTTGTTCACCTCTCTACGACAGGTCCTGCACTGCCGGCACCCCGGGGGTCCAGGCAGGTGTTCGCCGGCGTACGCGTGACCATTCCGGCGGTGGGCCGCCGGGCACGCGCCTTCCCCCTAAGGAAGCGGGCAGATACAGAAGCCGCTCGATCGTGCGCAGGACGCCGTCGTCGTTGCGGGAGGGAGCCACGTACCGGGCACGGTCCAGGACGTCCGCGTGCGCGTTGGCCCTGGCGAAGGACCACTCGGCGGCGTCGAGCATCTCCACGTCGTTGAGGTGGTCGCCGAACACCAGCGTCTGGGCGGGGTGATGCCCAGGTCCAGAACGATGACGCCAAGGGCCGCTTCACGGACCCGGCGTTGTCCGCCGCCGGCACGCGCAGGCCGGGAATCCGCCCGCAGCCGCATCACCGCGCCCCGGGGGATCCGGGTCGGCCGGCTCGATGCCTGCGAGTGCGGGGGCGTCGCGGCGGGACCGGTAACC
>NZ_JBHZEJ010000111.1:0-16427 GCF_042756365.1 Streptomyces sp. NPDC059092 | reverse complement strand
GCTACGACAAACGAGCCCGCCACTACAAAGCCCTGGTCACCATCGCCTGCCTGCGACTATGGCTCCCCGACTGACATTACGGACACGCCCTAGGGGCTGTGAGTCGGCGGCTCGTCGTATCGCCTACCCCGGAGGCAGTAACTCTCGGTTAGGTGTCGTGTACGACCTGGCTGTGCCTGGTTCTCCTTGGGCGCAGCCGCGGACGAAATCGACCACAGCAGCGAGGCACCAATGACCACGCCCCTGGCAAAACCACCTTCCCTTCCCCCGCTCACCCCGCGTCCGTCCGGCCACCCCGGCTACAGCACGACCCTGGCCCGCGTTGAGCAGTCCGTGTCCGTCGCCCGGCTCGCCGTGTGCAGGTCATTGGAGTGCTGGGGCATCGGCAACGAGACACGTGAGACGGCCGTCACGATCGTGTCGGAGCTGTTCACCAACGCTGTCGTGCACGGCACGGGCACCAGCGCACGTTTGATCATCGAGCGCCCGGCCGATGACCAGGTGTACGTCGCGGTCGTGGACCGGGCCGCTGACCGTCTGCCGACGCTGCGGGCTCCTTCGGACTGGGGGGACGGCGGCCGAGGTCTGATCCTGGTGGACGCGATGGCCGACCGGTGGGGGTACGACCGTCTGGGGTCACCACGCCGCTACTGGGGCAAATGCGTGTGGGCCCAACTCCTCATCAAGGCCGAGCAGTGACCGTCCAGCCCACGGCGGGTTCGCCCCTGCCGGATGTCGCCAGCCTGCGCCCTCGCCAGCAGATGGCGATGGACTGCGCCCTGTGCAACGTTCGCCTGGGCGCCTCCGGCCGCGTCCTGGGCGACATACGCCACGGAGGAAAGCTGTTCCGCCTGTGGGCCTGCGCCCCGGTCTGCACGCCCAGGGCCAGGGGCCCGCAGTGACCCACCCCCACGGCGCTGCCCCTTAGACCGCCCCGGGCGGGGGACGTCCCTGCTCCTCCTTGCCGGCCTCAGCCCGAGGCCGACCAACACACCAGAACCTGACGTATGCCCCACGAAAGGAGCAGGTCTTGACCGTTCCGCTCCCAAAAACCGACGTGGACTGGACCGCGCTGCGGAACTGCGCGGACAGCTCAGGGTCTCGCTGACCCCCACCTGCAATCTGAAGTGCTGGTTCTGCCACAACGAGGGCGACGTGCCGCCGCCGTTCACTCACCTGCACCGGGATGCCAAGCCCCGCGCCCGCGAACTGACTGCCGACGACTACGTGAACGTCCTGCGCGGGCTGCTCGGCGCCGGTCTGAAGCGGGTCTACTTCACCGGCGGCGAGCCGCTGGCCTCCAAGCTGGCGCGACCGGTTCTCACTCAGCTCCCCGTCGACGGCCCGGACGCGTCCTACACGCTGATCACCAACGGGCTGCTGGTGCGCATGCATCAGGACTGGCTCGCCACGACCAGCCTGGACAAGGTGAAGGTCTCCCTGCACTACTTGTCGGACGAGTCCTTCCGGGCCATCGCCCAGACCCGCTCCGGCATCGCGACTGTCCTGGACGGCATCGAGGCCGCTCGCGAGATGTTCGAGCGGGTGGAGCTGAACACACTCATCCAGCGCGAGAATGAGCACGAGCTGCGCGACATCCTCTCCTTCGCCCTGGAGCGCAGGCTGCCGGTGCAGTTCATCGAGCTGGTGGACACCGACTTCAACGCCGAGCGGAAAGCCTCGGCCGTCGGGGCCCGGGGCATCATCGACCACCTGCGCTCCCTGACCGGCGAGGAGGAGACAGAAGTCTCAGGCACCGGCCAGGGGCGGCGGATCTTCCGCATCGACGGGATCGAGATCGACGTCATCCAACGCGAACTGGGCCGCCACCACGTCGGACAGTGCGGCACCTGCCCGGTGAAGGCCAAGTGCGTGGAGGGCTTCTGGGCCCTGCGCATGGACCACGCCGGCGGAATTCAGCCCTGCTTACTGCGGGAGGACTTGCGCATGGACATCCGGCCGCTCCTGGCCGATCCGGAGGCGGTCCCCCCTGCCGTGGCCCAGCACGTAGCCGCCTTCACTGAGGGCACCCTGTGAGCCCTCTGCGCGCCCCGTACACGCCCGGGACAGATGAACGCCAGGGTCCGTTCGTGGTCCTGGAGGGCGTCTCAGGAGTCGGGAAGTCGACGCTCGCCCGCCTGCTGGCCAAGCGGCTCGGCGCCACGGCGATCCACACCCTCACCGATCCGCACACCGGCTGCTCCGACACGGTCAACCGGGAGCTTCGGCCGCTTCCGCAGTTCGCCTTCTACCTCTCCGGCCTCTTGCACGTCTCCGATGCCGTACGACAGCACCTCGGCACGGGGCCGGTGATCGCGGACCGGTACGCCTCCTCGGTCATGGCCTGCCACGCCGCCGTCAACCAGGTGGGCTTGGATCAGGTGCGCGAGCTGATCGCCCCGTTCCTGCCCTATCTCGTGGCGCCGGACGCCACGTTCTACCTCGTCATCTCCGACAGCTCGTTGAGGGAGCGGATGGGCACCAAGACGGACGTGAAGCAGGACGACACCGACCTGTTCGACGTCCCTGGACGCCTTGCCCGGCTCAGGGAGAACTTCCAGTCCGTCGCCGAGACCGATCCGAGCATGGTCACGCTCCCCACCGACGACCGTAGTCCGGATGAGCTGGCCGACATCATCGTCAAGCACCTGGAGGGAAGGCGTGCTTAACCCGATCGACACCGATGCCGTCATCCGTGACGGCCGCGTCGCCGGCGCGTTCCCGGGCGAGATCCACGAGAGCGTGGCCTGGTGGGTCGCCGCCTGCTTCGTCGTGGTCTGCCGGGCCCGGCAGATGGCAGTGGCCCACGACAGCCACCCCGCCACGGACGAGTTCTACCAGCGGTTCTGCCAGGGGGCCATCAACGCCGAGCACTTCGGCTGCCAGGTCTCCAACCTCGGCACGGCCGACGAAGTCCAGCTCCTGCATGCCATGAAGGAACTCGGGGGCGTCCCCGGAGCCCTGCTGACCACGACCGACGGCGGCGGGCGGCAGACCGTCACGATCCGTCTCTACGACGCGGCCTGTCGGCCGGTCACCGAGGACACCTGCCTGGCCAGGCTGCGGGAGATGATCGCCTCCGACCGGGTTCCCATCCCGGTGAACGGCCAGGCCAAGGGCCGCATCACCGAACGCCGCGACCTGGTGGAGACGCTGTGATCGACGCTGCCGAGGTCATCCGAAGCCAGACCAGCATCCTGTTCGTCACCCTGGACTCCCTGCGCCACGACGTCGCACGCGCGGCCCTGCACGCTGGTCAGACCCCGCGCCTGGCGAAGATCCTGCCGGGCGGTGTGTGGGAGGAACGCCGTACCCCCGGCACCTTCACCCTCCCCGCGCACATCGCGTTCTTCTCCGGTTTCCTGCCCAAGCTCCCGCAGCCCGTACAGCCGCCGCGACTGTGGGAGTGCCGCCCGCCCGCGTTCAAGGCCGTCGACGCGGGTACGTTCGTCTTCGACGCGCCGAACCTCCTCACCGGGCTCGCCCAGCACGGATACCGCACCGTGTGTATCGGTGGCGTGACCTACTTCTCACGGGAGACGCCGCTCGGGTCGGTGCTGCCCGACCTGTTCCACGAGGACCACTGGCGGCCCGAGTTCTGCTCCCCCGAGCCCGACTCCACGCGTCACCAGGTCGACCACGCCCTGACCGTCGCCGAGCAGCACGCCAACGGGCAACTGTTCCTGTTCGTCAATGTCTCCGCCACCCACGTCCCCCACGGCCACTACACCGGCAACAGCGTCGACTCCTGGCACTCCCAGGCTGCCGCGCTCGCCTACACGGACGAACACCTCGGCCGCCTGGTCGGCGGACTCACCAGCAAGAAGAGGTGGCTGATCATCATGTGCGCCGATCACGGCGACGCCTTCGGCGAGGACGGCTACCACGGCCGTGGCATTGCTCATCCCACCGTTCTCAACGTGCCGTTCGCCGCCTGGCTGTCAGAGTAGGCGGCTACGCTCCCGGGCCATGACCGACACATCCCAGCGGGGGGCAACGTGCGACGCCTCCGTCATCGTGGCCCGAGACGCGGACGGCGTGGTCGCCGTCCTGACCGCCGAATTCCCCCGGCACGGCGGCGAGTACATGTTCCTGCCCGGAGGGCGCCGGGAGGGTGACGAGACACCGGAGGAATGCGCGCGGCGCGAGCTGCGCGAGGAAGCCGGCGTCACCGCCCAGACCTGGCGGCCCCTCGGCTCGTACGCCATCACCCTGAACTCCACTGCCCGCATCCACCTTTTCCTGGCCGAAGGTCTCACCTGCGGCCCACAGCAGCTCACGCCCAGCGAAGAGAACTTCAAACTCACATGGTGGCCGACGCCTGACGCAATCCGAGCCGCCACCGAGGGACGCTTCCTGCTTCAGGGGGGCCCGCTCGCGCTGCTGCTGGCCCAGCAGGTCACCGCAGCCTGAGGGGAGCGAACCCCTGACGCCGTCCCCCGACCTGAGCACAGAAGGAGGTCAGGCGCGGGGAATGCGCGCGAGCGCCTCGCCGGCCGCAGCCGCCAACCGGGGGTGGTCCCTGGCCGCCGTCAGGACCGGGCGCGCGCGGTTGTCGCCGAGTCGGCCCAGCCCCTCGACACAGGCGAGTGCGACGCGCCAGTGCGGTTCGTCCGGGGCCAGCAGGCGTTGCAGTGTGGTGATCAGCGCCGGTACGGACTCGGGGGCCCGTAGCTCGGTGAGCAGCCGTACGGGGTGCAGCGCGTAGGCCGTACGGAGCCCGTTGGTGGCGAGGGCGGCGGCGGCCCGGGCGGTGCGGGGGTCGCCGAGCCGGGCCAGGGCGTACGAGGCGCAGACGCACCGCTCCGGGTCGCGGTGGTTGAGGAGCAGCACCAGTGCTTCGAAGGCCCGCGCGTCACCGGCGCAGCCGAGCCGGAAGGCGGCGATCTCCAGCGCCCACAGGGGCTGCCCGCGCTCGACGAGCACGCCGGCCAGCGTTTCCCTGTCGTCGGTACGGATCAGCCGCTGGTACGCGAGGGAACCCCCGGACTCGTCCTTCGTCCGGTCGGCGAGCGAGCGGAAGTCCTCGTCCATGGGGGCAAGGATATCGGCACTCACCAGCGGCAACTACGGCCCGACCGGCCACTCTTGGCGGCTGCGGGGGTGCGCGCCGGCCGGGTGACACAGGGCACAGCGCCCCAGCTCTGGCGCGCTCGTTACCGGTGGGTTAACCTCAGATGAGCGGATACTTTCCGCTGCTCGCGAAGGCCTGGTGACGCAGCCGTCGTGAGTGCCTGTCGGCGGTGCTGTCGGTTCAGCACCGCGGTACGGCGTGGCCCCGGAACAGGGCCCGCCGCCTCTCTCCCACGCTTCCTTGTGCCGTGCTTCCGCCGCGTGCCCGCACGCCGGCCCACGCGCCCGCCGCGCTCCGCGCCCGCGCGCCCCTCGGTCAGTCGTCACTCACCCCTGGAGTCCCCTGATGGACATCCCTCTCTCCACCATCGCCGTCGTCGGCCTCGGCACGATGGGAACCGGCATCGCCGAGGTCCTGGCCCGGGCGGGCCGCGAGGTCATCGGCATCGACATCAGCGACGCCGCCGCCCGCCGGGCGGCCCTGTCCCTGGAGGCGTCCACCGCGCGGGCCGTCGCGCGCGGCCGGATCAGCGCGGCGGAGCGGCGGACCGTCCTCGCGCGGTTCCGTACCTTCTCCGACCTGCGCGCCGCAGCCGACGCCGGCCTGGTGATCGAGGTGGTGCCCGAGTCGTACGAGACCAAGCTGGGGGTCCTGCGCGCGCTGGACGGCATCGTCGCGCCCACCGCCGTCCTCGCCACCGGCACCAACGCGCTCTCGGTGACCCGGCTCGCCGCCGAATCGGCCCACCCCGAGCGCGTGCTCGGCCTGCACTTCTTCAATCCGGCCCCGGCGATGAAGCTGGTCGAGGTGGTCTCCTCGGTGCTCACCGCGGACCGGGCCGTCGCCGCCGTCACGGCGCTCGCCCGCGAACTGGGCAAGGAGCCCGTCGCGGTGGGCGACCGGCCCGGCTTCGTCGCGGACGGGCTGCTCTTTGGCTACCTCAACCAGGCCGCCGCGATGTACGAGTGCGCGTACGCCTCCCGGGAGGACATCGACGCGGCCATGCGGCTGGGCTGCGGGCTGCCGATGGGGCCGCTGGCGCTGCTCGACCTGATCGGCATCGACACCGCCCGTACCGTGCTGGACGCGATGTACGCGGCCTCGCAGGACCGGCTGCACGCCCCCGCGCCGGTCCTGCGGCAGCTCAGCGACGCCGGACTGACGGGCCGGAAGTCGGGGCGCGGCTTCTACACGTACGAGGCGCCGGGCAGCGCCGTCGCCATGCCGGACGCGCTCACCCCCTCCCCCGCCGCGGGCGCCGTCCCCGGCCGTCAGGTCGCCTCGGTCGGCGTCGTGGGCTCCGGCACGATGGCGAGCGGGATCGCGGAGGTCTTCGCCGTGGCGGGGTACGACGTGGTGCTCGTCGCCCGGAGCCCGGAGAAGGCCGCGGCGGCCCGGGACCGGATCGCGGCCTCCCTCGCCCGTTCGGTCTCCAGAGGCAGGATCAGCGCCGGGGCCCGGGACGCCGCGCTCGCGCGGATCGTGCCGGCCGGTTCGCCGGACGCGCTCGCCGAGGTGGATCTCGCCGTCGAGGCGGTGGCCGAGGACCTGGAGGTCAAGCGGCGGCTCTTCGCCACGCTGGACAAGGTCTGCCGGCCCGGCGCGGTGCTGGCCACCACGACCTCCTCGCTCCCGGTGGTGGCCTGCGCCCGTGCCACCTCGCGTCCGGAGGATGTCGTCGGCATGCACTTCTTCAACCCCGCCCCGGCGATGAAGCTGGTCGAGGTGGTCCGTACGGTCCTCACCTGCGACGAGGCCCACGCCACCGTCCGCGAGGTGGCGGCCACCGTCCGCAAGCACCCGGTGGAGTGCGGCGACCGGGCCGGTTTCATCGTGAACGCGCTGCTGTTCCCGTATCTGAACAACGCGGTGAAGATGGTCGAGGAGCACTACGCGACGCCCGACGACATCGACGCCGCGATGAAGCTGGGCGGCGGCTATCCGATGGGCCCCTTCGAACTGCTCGACGTGGTCGGCCTCGATGTCTCGCTCGCCATCGAACGCGTCCTGCACCGTGAGTTCCGCGACCCCGGGCTGGCCCCGGCGCCGCTGCTGGAACATCTCGTGGCGGCGGGGTGCCTGGGACGCAAGACGGGACGCGGCTTCCGCGAGTACGGGCGGCGCTGACCCGGGCGCGGGGCGGGGCGGTCCGGAGCCGCCCGGCCCGGGGCGGGGCGGCCCGGAGCTAGGCGCTCGGGATACGGGCGGTCCCGAGCCGGGCGGTCCGGGGCCTCCGGCGCGCTCTCCTGCGCCGATGCAGTACGTTCACCTCATGTCCCAGCCCGCCAAGTCCTCCCGTACGAGCACCCGGTCCGACGCCCCGGAGAGCGCGGCGGGCACCCGTGCCGCCGCCCAGCGGCTGAAGATGCGCCGCGAGCTGGCCGCGGCGGCCATGGAACTGTTCGCGACCAAGGGGTACGAGGCGACGACCGTCGACGAGATCGCCGCCACCGCCGGGGTCGCGCGACGCACCTTCTTCCGGCACTTCCGCTCCAAGGAAGAGGCGATCTTCCCGGACCACGACGACACCCTCGTTCGGGCGGAGGCGGTGCTGAACGCCGCGCCGGCCCACGAGCACCCGCTCGACACGGTCTGCCGGGGCATCAAGGAGGTCATGCGGATGTACGCGGCCTCCCCCGCGGTCTCCGTGGAGCGCTACCGGCTGACCCGCGAGGTGCCCACGCTCCGGGAGCGGGAGATCGCCTCGGTGGCCCGCTACGAGCGGCTGTTCACCCGCTATCTGCTGGGCCATTTCGACGAGCGCGACCACACCGACGGCAATGACGACCCGCTGCTCGCCGAGGTGGCCGCGTCCGCCGTCGTCACCGCGCACAACCATGTGCTGCGCCGCTGGCTGCGGGCCGGCGGCCAGGGCGACGTCGAGGGGCAGCTCGACCACGCCTTCGCGATCGTCCGTGACACCTTCGGCACGGGGATCGGCGCGGGCCGGGCCATGGGCCGGGCGCCGCAGCGGCCGGCCGCGTCGGCCCGCACCAGCGGGGACGTGCTGGTCACGGTGGCGCGGACGGACGCGCCGCTGGACGAGGTCATGCGCGCGATCCAGCGGGCCCTCAAGGACGCGTGATCCCCACCCGCGAGGCCCGCCCGACCCCACCCCGTACCGGCTTCACCCCGCCGGGAAGTGATACGCACCGGCGTCCGGGCGGTAGAGATGGCTCATGTGTGCCACGCGCCTGACAACTGAGACAGAAAAATGGCACCCAGTGCCTTGCCAGGTGTCACAGGGTGCCATACGTTGATGTTGTCCGGCTGTTCCCGCAAGCGATCCCGCTTGTGCGCCCGGACGCCTGCGTCACAGGCACCGCACCTCCGCGCGCCCACCCGGCGCCGTCCCAGCGGCAGATCCACCGCCGCGCCGGCCAGACCCCCGCCAGACCCGCCGAACCGACGGCACACCTCCACCGCAGTCACGCAAGCGACCCCGCATTCGCATCCCAGCTTCGCCGGAGGCACCACCGTGAAGGACATCCTGGACGCGATCCAGTCGCCGGACGCCACGTCCGCCGACTTCGCCGCACTGCCCCTCCCCGGCTCGTACCGCGCGGTGACCGTGCACAAGGACGAGACGGAGATGTTCGCGGGTCTGACCACCCGGGAGAAGGACCCCCGCGCCTCGCTCCACCTCGACGAGGTGCCGGTGCCCGAACTCGGCCCGGGTGAGGCCCTCGTGGCCGTCATGGCCAGTTCCGTGAATTACAACTCCGTCTGGACCTCGATCTTCGAGCCCCTGCCGACCTTCGCGTTCCTGGAGCGGTACGGCAGGCTCAGCGACCTCACCAGGCGGCACGACCTGCCGTACCACGTCATCGGCTCCGACCTGGCGGGCGTCGTGCTGCGTACCGGACCCGGCGTCAACGCCTGGCACCCCGGGGACGAGGTCGTCGCGCACTGCCTCTCCGTCGAGCTGGAGTCGTCCGACGGACACAACGACACGATGCTCGACCCCGAACAGCGGATCTGGGGGTTCGAGACCAACTTCGGCGGTCTTGCGGAGCTGGCGCTGGTGAAGTCCAATCAGCTCATGCCCAAGCCCCAGCATCTGAGCTGGGAGGAGGCGGCGGCGCCCGGACTCGTGAACTCGACCGCGTACCGCCAGCTCGTTTCCCGCAACGGAGCCGGGATGAAGCAGGGGGACAACGTGCTGATCTGGGGCGCGAGCGGAGGACTCGGCTCGTACGCCACACAGTTCGCACTCGCCGGCGGGGCGAACCCGGTCTGTGTCGTGTCCAGCGACCACAAGGCCGAACTCTGCCGGCGGATGGGCGCCGAGGCGATCATCGACAGGACCGCCGGGGAGTACCGGTTCTGGAAGGACGAACACCACCAGGACCCGCGCGAGTGGAAACGGTTCGGCAAGCACATCCGCGAGCTGACCGGCGGCGAGGACGTGGACATCGTCTTCGAACACCCGGGACGCGAGACGTTCGGCGCCAGTGTGTACGTCACCCGCAAGGGGGGCACGGTCGTCACCTGCGCCTCCACCTCCGGCTACACCCATGAGTACGACAACCGCTACCTGTGGATGTCGCTCAAGCGGATCGTCGGCTCCCACTTCGCCAACTACCGCGAGGCGTGGGAGGCCAACCGCCTCGTCGCCAGGGGGAAGATCCACCCGACCCTGTCGAAGGTGTACGCGCTGGAGGACACCGGCCAGGCCGCGTACGACGTCCACAGCAACCGGCACCAGGGCAAGGTCGGCGTGCTGGCGCTGGCCCCGCGCGAGGGGCTGGGTGTGCGCGACGAGGAGCTGCGGGCCCGTCACCTCGACGCCATCAACCGCTTCCGCGACGCACCGGCGGAGCCGGCCGTGCGGCACCGCCGGGACGTCTGACACGCCCCCTGTCCGACACACCCCGCCTGAACGCCCGACCGTCTGAATGTCTGAGGTTCCACATGACCGATCGTCAGAAGGACCGGCCCTGGCTCATGCGGACGTACGCCGGTCACTCGACCGCCGAGGCGTCCAACGAGCTGTACCGGCGCAACCTCGCCAAGGGCCAGACCGGCCTGTCCGTCGCCTTCGACCTGCCGACCCAGACCGGCTACGACCCGGACCACGTCCTCGCCCGCGGCGAGGTCGGCCGGGTCGGGGTGCCGGTCTCCCACCTCGGCGACATGCGCCGGCTCTTCCAGGACATCCCCCTGGAGCGCACCAACACGTCGATGACCATCAACGCCACGGCCATGTGGCTGCTGGCGCTCTACCAGGTGGTCGCGGAGGAGCAGGGCGCGGATCCGGCCGCGCTCCAGGGCACGACGCAGAACGACATCGTCAAGGAGTACCTGTCGCGCGGGACGCACGTCTTCCCGCCGGTGCCCAGTCTGCGGCTGACCACGGACATGATCACGTACACGGTGAACCACCTGCCCCGGTGGAACCCCATCAACATCTGCAGCTACCACCTCCAGGAGGCGGGGGCGACCCCGGTCCAGGAGATCGCGTACGCGATGTCCACCGCGATCGCCGTGCTCGACGCGGTCTTCGCGTCAGGGCGGATCCCCGAGGAGCGCCGGGGGGACGTCGTCGGGCGGATCTCCTTCTTCGTCAACGCGGGCGTGCGCTTCGTCGAGGAGATGTGCAAGATGCGGGCCTTCTCCCGCATCTGGGACGGGATCACCCGGGAGCGGTACGGCATCGAGGACGCCAAACGGCGCCGCTTCCGCTACGGGGTCCAGGTCAACTCCCTGGGGCTGACCGAGGCCCAGCCGGAGAACAACGTGCAGCGCATCGTCCTGGAGATGCTGGCCGTGACGCTCTCCAAGGACGCCCGCGCCCGCGCCGTCCAGCTCCCCGCCTGGAACGAGGCGCTGGGGCTGCCACGGCCCTGGGACCAGCAGTGGTCGCTCCGTATCCAGCAGGTACTGGCGGACGAGAGCGACCTGCTGGAGTACGCGGACCTCTTCGAGGGCTCGCACGTCGTCGAGGCCAAGGTCGCGGAGCTGACCGAGGGGGCGCTGGCGGAGATCGGCCGGATCGAGGAGATGGGCGGCGTGCTGGCGGCCGTCGAGTCCGGCTATCTCAAGTCACGGCTCGTGTCCGCGCACGCGGAGCGCCGGGCGCGGATCGAGTCGGGCGAGGAGCGGATTGTCGGCGTCAACTGTTACGAGTCCACCGAGCCCAGCCCGCTCACCGCCGATCTCGACGCGGCGATCATGACGGTCGACCCGGCGAACGAGGCCCGGGTCGTGGCGGCCCTGGGTGCCTGGCGGGACGCGCGGGACGAGACCCGCGCCACCGACGCGCTGACCGCCCTCAAGAAGGCCGCCGCCTCCACCGCCAATCTGATGGAGGCGACCCTGGAGTGCGCCCGCGCCGGGGTGACGACCGGCGAGTGGTCCTGGGCGCTGCGCGACGTGTTCGGCGAGTTCCGCGCGCCCACGGGTGTGGGCGGGGCGCCGGTCGCGGTGACCGCCGAGCCCGGCACGCCGCTCGCCGCCGTACGGGAGAAGGCGGCCAGGACCGCGACGGAGCTGGGTTCGGGGCGGCTGCGGCTGCTGGTCGGCAAGCCCGGTCTGGACGGGCACTCCAACGGGGCCGAGCAGATCGCCGTACGCGCCAGGGACGCCGGCTTCGAGGTGGTCTACCAGGGCATCAGGCTGACACCCGAGCAGATCGTCGGTGCCGCGCTCGCCGAGGACGTGCACTGTGTGGGCCTGTCGATCCTGTCGGGCTCGCACGCCGCGCTCGTACCCGATGTGCTCGGGCGGCTGCGCGAGGCCGGCGCGGGCGACCTGCCGGTGATCGTCGGCGGGATCATCCCGAACGCCGACGCCGAGGCGCTGCGGGCGGCCGGAGTGGCCGCCGTCTTCACCCCGAAGGACTTCGGGATCACGGAGATCATCGGCCGTATCGTCGACGAGATCAGGACAGCGAACAAACTCGACCCCTTGGAGGTCCCCTCATGACCGCGCCCGCCACCCCCGAGAGCCCCGCCGGGAACCGGCTGCGTCCGCGCCGCTCGTGTCTCGCCGTACCGGGCTCCAACCCGCGTTTCCTGGAGAAGGCCCAGGGGCTCCCGGCCGACCAGGTCTTCCTCGATCTGGAGGACGCGTGCGCGCCGCTCGCCAAGGAGGGCGCCCGGCACACCATCGTCGACGCGCTCAACAAGGGCGACTGGACGGGCAAGACGCGCGTCGTACGGGTCAACGACTGGACGACGCACTGGACGTACCGCGACGTCATCACGGTCGTGGAGGGCGCGGGGCAGAACCTCGACTGTCTGATGCTGCCGAAGGTCCAGGACGCGCAGCAGATCATCGCCCTCGACCTGCTGCTCACCCAGATCGAGAGGACGATGGGGTTCGAGGTCGGCCGGATCGGCATCGAGGCGCAGATCGAGAACGCCAGGGGGCTGGTGAACGTCGACGAGATCGCCGCCGCCTCACCGCGTCTTGAGACGATCGTCTTCGGTCCCGCCGACTTCATGGCCTCGATCAACATGAAGACGCTGGTGGTCGGGGAGCAGCCGCCCGGCTATGGCGCCGACGCCTATCACTACATTCTGATGCGCATCCTGATGGCTGCCCGTACCCATGACCTCCAGGCGATCGACGGTCCGTACCTTCAGATCCGTGATGTGGACGGGTACCGGGAGGTGGCGGGCCGGGCGGCGGCGCTCGGTTACGACGGCAAGTGGGTGCTGCACCCGGGCCAGATCGAGGCGTCCAACGAGATCTTCTCGCCGTCGCAGGAGGACTACGACCACGCCGAGCTGATCCTGGACGCGTACGAGTGGCACACCTCGGCGGCGGGCGGCGCGAAGGGTTCGGCGATGCTCGGCGACGAGATGATCGACGAGGCCAGCCGGAAGATGGCGCTGGTGATCTCGGGCAAGGGCCGGGCCGCGGGGATGCGGCGCACCACCAGCTTCGAAGCGCCGGAGGGCTGAGCGATGCGGTTCGGACGCACCTTCGAGGAGTTCGAGGTCGGCGCGGTCTACAAGCACTGGCCGGGCAAGACGGTCACGGAGTACGACGACCACCTGTTCTGCCTGCTCACCATGAACCACCATCCGCTGCACCTGGACAGCAATTACGCGGAGAACACGACGGACTTCGGGAAGAACGTCGTCGTGGGCAACTACGTCTACTCGCTGCTGCTGGGCATGTCGGTGCCGGACGTGTCGGGCAAGGCCATCGCCAATCTGGAGGTGGAGTCGCTGCGGCACGTGGCGCCGACCTTCCACGGCGACACGCTGTACGGCGAGACGCTGGTGCTGGACAGGACGCCGTCGCGGTCCCGGAGCGACCGGGGCGTCGTGTACGTGGAGACCAAGGGCTACAAGCAGGACGGCACGGTCGTCTGCGTCTTCCGCCGCAAGGTGATGGTCCCGACCGCCGCATACGTGAAGGAACGCGGCGGCGAGCAGCCCGGCCGCCCCGAGCCCCAGGAGAAGTGACGTCATGAGCCGACTCGCCCAGACCGCCGGTCTGACCGAGGTCCAGCGGGAGATCCTGGCCACCGTGCGGGACTTCGTCGACAAGGAGATCCTGCCGGTCGCCACCGAGCTGGAGCACCGCGACGAATACCCCACCCGGATCGTCGAGGGCCTGCGGGAACTCGGCCTGTTCGGGCTGATGATCCCCGAGGAGTACGGCGGTCTCGGCGAGTCGCTGCTCACCTACGCGCTCTGCGTGGAGGAGATCGCCCGGGGGTGGATGTCCGTGTCGGGCATCATCAACACCCACTTCATCGTGGCGTACCTGCTCAAGCAGCACGGCACCCAGGAACAGAAGGACGCGTTCCTGCCCCGGATGGCGGAGGGCGCGGTGCGTGGCGCGTTCTCGATGTCGGAGCCGGGGCTGGGCTCCGACGTCTCCGCGATCACCTCGAAGGGGGTCAGGGACGGGGACGCGTACGTACTGAACGGTCAGAAGATGTGGCTGACCAACGGTGGCACGTCGAGCCTGGTCGCGGTGTTGTGCCGGACGGACGAGGGCCACCCGGAGTCCACGGCTCCGCACCGGTCGATGACCACGTTCCTGGTGGAGAAGGAGCCCGGTTTCGGGGAGGTGCTGCCCGGGCTCACCATCCCCGGGAAGATCGACAAGATGGGGTACAAGGGGGTCGACACCACCGAGCTGATCATGGACGGAGTGCGCATTCCGGCCAATCGGGTCCTCGGCGGGACCACTGGACGAGGGTTTTACCAAATGATGGACGGGGTGGAAGTGGGCCGGGTGAATGTCGCGGCGCGTGGCTGCGGCGTCGCTCAGCGCGCCTTCGAGCTGGGCGTCTCGTATGCCCAGCAGCGTCACACTTTCGGCAGGCCGATCGCCCAGCACCAGGCCATCCAGTTCAAGCTGGCCGAGATGGCTACCAAAGTCGAGGCGGCCCATGCCATGATGGTCAACGCGGCACGCAAAAAGGACTCCGGGGAACGAAACGACCTGGAGGCAGGGATGGCGAAGTACCTCGCCTCCGAGTACTGCAAGGAAGTCGTCGAGGACGCCTTCCGGATCCACGGCGGTTACGGCTTCTCCAAGGAGTACGAGATCGAGCGCCTCTACCGCGAGGCACCGATGCTGCTGATCGGCGAGGGTACCGCCGAGATCCAGAAAATGATCATCGGCCGCCGACTGCTGGAGGAGTACCGATTCCAGGGTTAATTATCGGCTTTGCACCGCTTTGGCGGCGAAGAAAGTCACACCCTGCACTGCTCTGCCGCAGGCTTCAAGCCGCCCGACTCGGGTGCTGGCTTGCTCAGTTGCGGCTTGTAACCAGTACCATCGCTGGAAAGCCGCCGTCCCCCGTTGCCAGCGCGGCATCATCCGCTACGAAGGTCATCCATGCCCCACAGCCAAACCTCTGCACCACGCGGCCGGGTCCGCATCGCTCGCGGAGCATCGCCGTGGCTTCTCCCGACCGTCGCCACCGCGGCGATCGGACTGGCCCGCGCGCGCAGCTCCAAGCGTGCGGCAGTCCTCGCTGTGCCCGCCACCGCGCTCGCGGCGGGCATGCTGTGGTTCTTCAGAGACCCGGAGCGCGAGATCACGCAGGGCCGGGTCATCTCCCCGGCCGACGGTGTGGTGCAGAGCATCATGCCGTGGAAGGACGGCCGTACGCGGGTCGCCATCTTCATGAGCCCGCTGAACGTCCATGTCAACCGCGCTCCCCTCGCGGGAACCGTGACGTCCGTGGAGCACATCCCCGGAGGGTTCGTCCCGGCGTTCAACAAGGAGAGCGAGAACAACGAGCGCGTCGTCTGGCACTTCGACACCGAGCTGGGTGACATCGAGATGGTGCAGATCGCCGGCGCGGTGGCCCGGCGCATCGTCCCGTACCTGCCTCAGGGGACCAAGGTGGAGCAGGGCGAGCGCATCGGCCTGATCCGCTTCGGCTCGCGCGTCGACATCTACCTTCCGGAAGGTGTCGAGGTCGCCGTCGAGGTCGGCCAGACCACGACCGCAGGGGTGACTCGAATTGACCGTGATTGATCCCGACACACAAGCCGGATGGGCCGCCGAGTCGAAGGCCGAGGCAGAGGACGACGCCGAGGACATGCCGCTCTCGCTGCGGCTGTCGATAGCGGACACCCTCACGCTGGGTAACGCCACCTGCGGCTTCATGGCCGTGTACTTCACCACGACCGGCATCCTGATCCCGCACCTCACGGGCAGCGACGAGAGCGGCATGGCGCGGCACTCCGCCGCGACCGCCGTGATCCTGATGCTCGCCGCGGCGATCTTCGACCTGCTCGACGGACTCGTGGCGCGCAAGCTGCGCAGCTCGCCGATGGGCGCGGAGCTGGACAACCTCTCCGACCTGATCAGCTTCGGCCTCGCACCGGCCTATTTCGTACTGGTGTACGGAATGGTCGCGGACGACGCGCATCAACGGGTCTCGGCGCTGGCCGCGGTCGTGGTGCTGCTGGCCGTCGTGCTGCGGCTCGCGAGATTCTCCTGCGTGACGCTGAAGGACGGCATGTTCCAGGGGATGCCGTCCCCGTTCGGCGCGCTGACGGTCGTCTCGATCGTGCTGCTGGAGCTGCCCTTCGTACCGACGACGCTCGCGATCGTCGGTGTGGCGTGGCTGATGGTGAGCCGCGTCGAGTACCCGAAGCCGCAGGGCATCCTCGCGGTGGCCATGCTGAGCTGGATCGTGGCCGCGATGGGGCTGCTGGCGGCGTGGGCGTTCGACGCGCCCGGCGGTCAGCTCCTGCTCCAGACCGGCTGTGCGCTCCAGGTGGTGACGGGCGCGGTGATCCCGCTCTTCGCCACGGCACGGCGGGTGAACACCTTCCGCGGCAACCGCCGCGAGGCACGGGCGGCGCAGCTCCCGTAAGGGTGCGCGGACGGCATACGGAAGGGGCCCGGGCGAACAGCCCGGGCC
>NZ_JBHZEJ010000110.1:0-17160 GCF_042756365.1 Streptomyces sp. NPDC059092 | reverse complement strand
GGGCGGGCGGGGGAAACCGGGCGGCGCGCTACGCGTCCGCGCGGCTCAGCGCGCGTTGAAGTACTTCGCCTCGGGGTGGTGGATGACGATGGCGTCGGTGGACTGCTCGGGGTGGAGCTGGAACTCCTCCGAGAGCTGTACGCCGATCCGCTCGGGCTCCAGCAGCTCCGCGATCTTCGCGCGGTCCTCCAGGTCGGGGCAGGCGCCGTAACCGAGCGAGAAACGCGCGCCCCGGTACTTCAGGGCGAACATGTCTTCGACTTCGGCGGGGTCCTCGCCGGCGAAGCCCAGCTCGGAGCGGACCCTGGCGTGCCAGTACTCGGCGAGGGCCTCGGCGAGCTGGACGGAGAGCCCGTGCAGTTCGAGGTAGTCGCGGTAGGAGTTGGCCTCGAACAGCTCCGCGGTCGCCCCGCCGATCTTCGAGCCGACGGTGACGACCTGGAGGCCGACCACGTCCGTCTCGCCGGACTCCTCCGGGCGGAAGAAGTCCGCCAGGCAGAGGCGCCGGCCGCGGCGCTGGCGCGGGAAGGTGAAGCGGGTGCGCTCGGAGCCGTCCTCACCGAGCAGGATGAGGTCGTCGCCCTTGGAGACGCAGGGGAAGTAGCCGTACACGACGGCCGCCTCCAGCAGGTTGCGGGTCTGCAACTGGTCCAGCCAGCCGCGCAGATGGGGCCGGCCCTCGCTCTCGACCAGTTCCTCGTAGCTGGGGCCGCCCTTGCGGGACTCCTTCAGCCCCCACTGCCCCTTGAAGAGCGCGCCCTCGTCCAGCCAGGAGGCGTACTCCTTGAGCTGGATGCCCTTGACGACGCGGGTGCCCCAGAACGGCGGGGTGGGCACGGGGTTGTCGACGGAGACGTCGGAGCGGGCCGCGCCCTCCACGGGGCGCTCCTCGACCACGGCGTTCGTGGTCGCCTTGACGCGGCGCTGCTTCAGGTCGGGGAGCGTCGCGCCGGGGACCCCGCGCTTGACCGCGATCAGCGCGTCCATCAGCCGCAGGCCCTCGAAGGCGTCGCGCGCGTAGCGGACCTCGCCCTGGTAGATCTCGTGCAGGTCCTGCTCGACATAGGCCCGGGTGAGCGCCGCGCCGCCCAGGATGACCGGGTAGTCGGCGGCCATGCTGCGCTGGTTCAGCTCCTCCAGGTTCTCCTTCATGATCACGGTCGACTTCACGAGCAGCCCGGACATGCCGATGACATCGGCCCGGTGCTCCTCGGCGGCGTCGAGGATCGCGGCGACGGGCTGCTTGATGCCCAGGTTGACCACGTTGTAGCCGTTGTTGGAGAGGATGATGTCGACGAGGTTCTTGCCGATGTCGTGGACGTCGCCGCGGACGGTGGCGAGCACGATGGTGCCCTTCCCCTCCGCGTCGGACTTCTCCATGTGGGGCTCCAGATGCGCCACCGCCGTCTTCATGACCTCGGCGGACTGGAGGACGAACGGCAACTGCATCTGGCCGGAGCCGAACAGCTCGCCGACGACCTTCATGCCTTCCAGCAGCGTGTCGTTGACGATGTCGAGAGCGGGCCGGGTCTCCAGCGCCGCGTCGAGGTCGGCCTCCAGGCCCTTCTTCTCGCCGTCGACGATGCGGCGCTGGAGGCGCTCCTCCAGCGGCAGGGCGAGGAGTTCCTCGGCGCGGCCGTCCTTCATCGACTTGGTGTTGACGCCCTCGAACAGCTCCATGAGCCGCTGGAGCGGGTCGTACCCCTCGGAGCGGCGGTCGTGGATCAGGTCGTGGGCGACCTTGACCTGCTCCTCGTCCAGCCGGGCGATGGGCAGGATCTTCGAGGCGTGGACGATCGCGGAATCCAGGCCGGCCTTGACGCACTCGTCCAGGAAGACGGAGTTGAGCACGATACGGGCCGCCGGGTTGAGCCCGAAGGAGATGTTCGACAGGCCCAGGGTGGTCTGGACGTCGGGGTGACGGCGCTTCAGCTCGCGGATGGCCTCGATGGTGGCGACGCCGTCGCCCCGCGACTCCTCCTGCCCGGTGCAGATGGTGAAGGTGAGGCAGTCGATGAGGATGTCCGACTCGTGCACGCCCCAGTTGGTGGTGAGGTCGGTGATCAGGCGCTCGGCGATGGCGACCTTGTGCTCGACGGTACGGGCCTGGCCCTCCTCGTCGATGGTGAGGGCGATCAGCGCGGCACCGTGCTCGACCGCCAGCTCGGTGACCTTGGCGAAGCGCGACTCGGGGCCGTCGCCGTCCTCGTAGTTGACCGAGTTCAGGACGGCACGCCCGCCGAGCTTCTCCAGGCCGGCCCGGAGCACGGGCAGCTCGGTGGAGTCCAGCACGATCGGCAGGGTGGAGGCGGTGGCGAACCGGCCGGCCAGCTCGGCCATGTCGGCGACGCCGTCCCGGCCGACGTAGTCGACGCAGAGGTCCAGCAGGTGGGCACCCTCGCGGATCTGGCCGCGGGCCATCTCCACACAGTCGTCCCAGCGGCCTTCCAGCATGGCCTCGCGGAACTTCTTCGACCCGTTGGCGTTCGTCCGCTCGCCGATGGCGAGGTACGAGGTGTCCTGGCGGAAGGGCACGGTCTGGTAGAGCGAGGCGGCGCCCGGCTCGGGGCGCGGCTCGCGGACGGCGGGGGTGAGGCCGCGGGCCCGCTCGACGACCTGCCGCAGGTGCTCGGGCGTCGTCCCGCAGCAGCCGCCGATCAGGGACAGCCCGTAGTCCTCGACGAATGCTTCCTGCGCGTCCGCCAGGCCCTCGGGGCCGAGCGGGAAGTGGGCGCCGTCCTTGGTCAGTACGGGCAGACCCGCGTTCGGCATGCACATCAGCGGCGTACGCGAGTGGCGGGCCAGGTAGCGCAGGTGCTCGCTCATCTCGGCCGGGCCGGTGGAGCAGTTCAGGCCGATGAGGTCGATGCCGAGCGGTTCCAGGGCGGTGAGCGCCGCGCCGATCTCGGAGCCGAGCAGCATGACGCCGGTCGTCTCGAAGGCGAGCGAACAGATCAGCGGCACGTTCACGCCCAGGGCGTCCATCGCGCGCCGGGCGCCGATGAGGCTCGACTTCGTCTGGAGGAGGTCCTGGGTGGTCTCCACGATCAGGGCGTCGGCGCCGCCCGCGAGAAGGCCCTCGGCGTTCTTCTGGTAGCCGTCGCGCAGGACGCCGTACTCGATGTGGCCGAGCGAGGGCAGCTTGGTGCCGGGGCCCACCGAGCCGAGCACCCAGCGCTGGCGGCCGTCCTCCGCGGTGAACTCGTCGGCGACCTCGCGGGCGATGCGGGCGCCGGACTCGGACAGCTCCACGATCCGGTGGGCGATGTCGTACTCGTTCGCCGCCGAGTGGTTGGCGCCGAAGGTGTTGGTCTCCACGCAGTCGACGCCGACCGCGAAGTACTCCTGGTGCACGGAACGGACGATGTCCGGGCGTGTCACGTTGAGGATCTCGTTGCAGCCTTCCAGATCCTGGAAGTCCTCCAGGGTCGGATCCTGCGCCTGGAGCATCGTGCCCATCGCACCGTCGGCCACCACCACGCGGGTGGCGAGCGCCTCTCGGAGGGCGTCGATGCGGGTGCGGCTGTCGGTGGTGGGGGTCGGCGACGAGGCCATGAAAGTACTCCCGGGGCTGCGACGGCTGTCGGCTTCTGCGTGTGCTGATGGCAGGCACACCCGGCCAGCGTAGCCGGGTGTGCCTCGTCACGGTGCGGCGTCCCACCGGGCGGACGGCATCCTGTCCTCTGCGAGATCCGGCACGCCGGGGTCTTGACAGATCCTCTCCACGGAGAGAGAAGGTCGGCATCGACCGATAGTGTTCAGCATTGTCGAACGTAGTGGAGGTCCGGGTCCGATGGCGAAGAACATCCAGTCGCTGGAACGGGCGGCGGCGATGCTGAGACTGCTCGCGGGCGGCGAGCGGCGGCTCGGCCTGTCCGACATCGCCTCCTCCGTGGGGCTGGCCAAGGGGACGGCGCACGGGATTCTGCGCACGCTGCAGGCGGAGGGGTTCGTCGAGCAGGACGCCGCGTCGGGCCGCTACCAGCTCGGCGCCGAGCTGCTGCGGCTGGGGAACAGCTATCTGGACGTGCACGAGCTGCGGGCCCGCGCCCTGGTCTGGACGGACGACCTGGCCCGCTCCAGCGGCGAGAGCGTCCATCTCGGGGTCGTCCATCAGCAGGGCGTACTCATCGTCCACCACGTCTTCCGCCCCGACGACAGCCGGCAGGTCCTGGAGGTGGGGGCGATGCAGCCGATGCACTCCACCGCGCTGGGCAAGGTGATCTCGGCGTACGACCCGGTGGCCCACAGCGAGGCCGTCGAGAACGAGCGGACGGCCTTCACTCCCCGGACGATCACCGGTTTGGCGGAGTTCGAGGCGGTGCTCGATCTGACCAGGGCGCGCGGCTGGGCCGCCGACGTCGAGGAGACCTGGGAGGGCGTGGCGGCGGTGGCGGCCCCCATCCACGACCGGCGGCGGATGCCGGTCGGGGCGATCGCGATCACCGGCGCGGTGGAACGGATCTGCCCCGCGGGAGAAGTGCGGTCCGAGCTGGTGGCGGCCGTGCGCGAGTGCGCGCGGGCCGTTTCCCGGGACATCGGCGCCGGGCGGTTCTGAGCGGGATGCCCGATCATCGGCTTAGAGCGAGGTTTCGGCCACAGCACCCTTGACGGCGCGTTGCCCTAAGGAGAAAACTGCCGTTCGACGGTCGGCATTGTCGAACACTTACCGGTAATACGAGTTAGTGTGTGACAGCGCGACCGTCGGGTAACGCCCTCATCTGATGGCGCGGACCGCCGGTGCGAACCGGAGGTCCGCCTCCCCCTGGACGAAGGAGTCTCGGGTGTCCAACTACGACATCTTCATAGGCGAGACCACAGGTACCGCCCTGTTGGTCCTGCTCGGTGGCGGCGTGGTCGCCGCAGTCACCCTCAAGCGCTCCAAGGCGCGGAACGCGGGATGGGTCGCCATCAGCTTCGGCTGGGGCTTCGCCGTCATGGTCGGCGCGTATCTCTCCGCACCGATCTCCGGAGCCGTGCTCAACCCGGCGCTCACCGTCGGCCTCGCGGTCGAGGGCGGCGTCAAGTGGGGCGACGTGCCGCTCTACATCGGCTCCCAGATGCTGGGCGCGATGATCGGCGCCTTCCTCGTCTGGGTGACGTACCTGGGCCAGTTCAAGGCCCATCTCACCGATCCGGAGATCCTCGCGGCACAGCCCTCGGTCGAAGGGCTCGTCGACCAGAAGGCGGCCCCCAAGGCCGGACCCGCGCTCGGCGTCTTCTCCACGGGCCCCGAGGTCCGCAACGTCGCGCAGAACGTGCTGACGGAGATCATCGCCACCTTTGTGCTGGTCATCGCGGTGCTCACCCAGGGCCTCAACGACTCGGGCAACGGGCTCGGCACGCTCGGTGTGCTGATCACCTCGTTCGTCGTGGTCGCCATCGGTCTCTCGCTCGGCGGCCCGACGGGGTACGCCATCAACCCTGCCCGTGACCTCGGTCCCCGTATCGTGCACGCGCTCCTGCCCCTGCCCAACAAGGGCGGCTCGGACTGGAGCTACGCCTGGATACCGGTCGTCGCCCCGCTGATCGGCGCCGCGCTGGCCGGCGGGTACTACAACTTGGCCCTCGCGTAAGCCACCTTTCCCCGAACCGAGCAGGAGCACCCCGTGAGCGACACGAACACCACCTCCTCCCACGGCACAGGCCCGTTCATCGCGGCCATCGACCAGGGCACCACGTCCAGCCGCTGCATCGTCTTCGACCGGGACGGCCGGATCGTCGCCGTGGACCAGAAGGAACACGAGCAGATCTTCCCGAAGCCGGGCTGGGTGGAGCACAACGCCGTCGAGATCTGGACCAACGTCCAGGAGGTCGTGGCCCGCGCCGTCGAGAAGGCCGGGATCACCTCCGCCGACGTCAAGGCCATCGGCATCACCAACCAGCGCGAGACCACACTGCTGTGGGACAAGAACACCGGTGAGCCCGTCCACAACGCCATCGTCTGGCAGGACACCCGCACCGACGCGCTCTGTCGCGAGCTGGGCCGCAACGTCGGCCAGGACCGCTTCCGCCGCGAGACCGGGCTGCCGCTGGCCAGCTACTTCGCCGGACCGAAGGCGCGCTGGCTGCTGGACAACGTCGAGGGACTGCGCGAGCGCGCCGAGCGCGGCGACATCCTCTTCGGCACCATGGACTCCTGGGTCATCTGGAATCTGACCGGCGGCACCGACGGCGGTGTGCACGTCACCGACGTCACCAACGCCTCCCGCACGATGCTGATGAACCTGCACAACCTCCGGTGGGACCCCAAGATCCTGGACTCGATGAAGGTCCCGGCCGCGATCCTGCCGGAGATCCGCTCCTCCGCCGAGGTGTACGGCAACGCCAAGGGCGGCGTCCTCGACGGCATCCCGGTCGCCTCCGCGCTCGGCGACCAGCAGGCGGCCCTCTTCGGCCAGACCTGTTTCGCCGAGGGCGAGGCCAAGTCGACGTACGGCACCGGCACCTTCATGCTGATGAACACCGCCGACAAGCCCGTCAACTCGTACAACGGACTGCTGACCACGGTCGGCTACCGGATCGGCGACGAGCCCGCGGTGTACGCCCTGGAGGGCTCCATCGCCGTCACCGGCTCGCTGGTGCAGTGGATGCGCGACCAGATGGGCCTGATCAAATCCGCGGCCGAGATCGAGACCCTGGCGTCCTCGGTCGAGGACAACGGCGGCGCGTACTTCGTGCCCGCCTTCTCCGGGCTCTTCGCCCCGCACTGGCGCCCCGACGCCCGCGGTGTCATCGCCGGTCTGACCGGCTACGTCACCAAGGCGCACATCGCCCGCGCGGTGCTGGAGGCCACGGCCTGGCAGACCCGGGAGATCAGCGACGCCATGACCAAGGACTCCGGCGTCGAGCTGACCTCACTCAAGGTCGACGGCGGCATGACCTCCAACAACCTGCTGATGCAGACGCTCTCCGACGTCCTGGACGCACCCGTGGTGCGCCCGATGGTCGCCGAGACCACCTGCCTCGGCGCCGCCTACGCCGCAGGACTGGCCGTGGGCTTCTGGCCGGACACCGACGCGCTGCGCGCCAACTGGCGCCGGGCCGCCGAGTGGACGCCCCGGATGGACGCGGCCACCCGTGACCGCGAGTACAAGAGCTGGCTCAAGGCCGTCGAGCGGACCAAGGGCTGGCTCGACGTGGACGACGCAAGCTGAACCGAGCAACAGCCACCGGCGGGAGAGCCGGGACGAGCTGAAGAGGAGTTACGCATGAGCACCCCGCACAGCGTCCCCGCACTGGGGACGCACCCGGCCGGCGGTTCCCTGCCGAGCCGTGCCGAGACCCGGGAACAACTGTCCAACGCGACGTACGACCTCCTGGTGATAGGCGGCGGCATTCTGGGCATCTCCACCGCCTGGCACGCCTCCCAGTCGGGACTGCGGGTGGCCCTGGTGGACGGCGGCGACTTCGCCGGCGCCACCTCGTCCGCCTCCTCCAAGCTCCTCCACGGCGGTCTGCGCTACCTCCAGACCGGCGCGGTGAAGCTCGTCGCCGAGAACCACTTCGAGCGGCGGGCGGTCTCCCGGCAGGTGGCCCCGCACCTGGCCAACCCGCTCACCTTCTACCTGCCCGTCTACAAGGGCGGCCCGCACGGCGCGGCCAAGCTCGGCGCCGGCGTCTTCGCCTACTCCGCGCTCTCCGCGTTCGGCGACGGCGTCGGCCATGTGATCAGCCCGGCCAAGGCCCGCCAGGCCGTGCCCGAGCTGCGTACGGACGGCCTCAAGGCCGTGGCCGTCTACGGCGACGACCAGATGAACGACGCGCGGATGGCGCTGATGACCGTCCGCGCCGCGGTCGACTCCGGCGCCACCGTCCTCAACCACGCCACGGTCACCGGGCTGCGCTTCACCCAGGGCCGGGTCACCGGTGCCGAGCTGCGCGACCGGATCGACGGTACGGAGTTCGGCCTCGACGCCCGCCTGGTCCTCAACGCGACCGGCCCCTGGGTCGACCACCTCCGCCGGATGGAGAACCCGGACGCGGCGCCCTCCATCCGGCTCTCGAAGGGAGCGCACCTCGTCCTCAAGCGCAGCTCCCCCTGGAAGGCCGCGCTGGCGACCCCCATCGACAAGTACCGCATCACCTTCGCCCTCCCCTGGGAGGACATGCTGCTGCTCGGTACGACGGACGAGGAGTACGAGGGCGAGCCCGAGGACGTCTCGGTCAACGAGAAGGACATCCACCAGATCCTGGACGAGGCGGCCTTCTCCGTCCGTGACCAGCAACTCTCGCGGGACCTGATCACGTACTCCTTCGCGGGCCTGCGCGTGCTGCCCGGCGGTCCCGGCGACACCTCCAAGGCCAAGCGCGAGACGGTCGTGACCGAGGGCCGCGGCGGCATGCTGTCGGTCGCGGGCGGCAAGTGGACGACCTTCCGCCACATCGGCCGTACGGTGATGCACAAGCTGGCGACCCTGCCGGGCCATCCGCTCGGCGAGGGCATGGAGCCGATCTCGCACCTGCCGAAGAAGCTCCCGCTGCCCGGGATCGCCAACCCGAACGCGGTCGCGCACCGGCTGCTGATCGACGGCGGCGGTACGGGGCCCTCGATGGCCGTGGACACCGCGCGCCATCTCGCCACCCACTACGGCTCGCTCGCCTTCGACATCGTGCGCCTGGCGAACGAGTACCCGGAGCTGGCCGAGCGGATCCACCCGGACGCGCCGGAGATCTGGGCGCAGGTCGTCTACGCCCGGGACCACGAGTGGGCCCAGACGGCCGACGACGTCCTGCGCCGGCGTACCACGCTGACCATCCGCGGCCTGGACACGGACGAGATCCGCGCCCGGGTGGAGGATCTGCTGGGCAAGCGGGACTGAACCGTACGCCGGCACAGCCACACATCAGCACATACGTGCGACGCGTGGACGGGAGAGGGGCGCATCCTTCGTGGATGCGTCCCTTTTCGTGCGCCGTCCGGGTGTTTCGGGACGCATAATGGGTGCCGATACATCGGATGTATGGAGGGGTGCCCATGGCTGTCACCGACGAGGCCATCGAGCGGATCAAGGGGATGATCGTCTCCGGCGCGCTGCGCCCGGGCGACCGGCTGCCCAAGGAGAGCGAACTCGCCGCCGAACTGGGGCTCTCCCGCAACTCCCTGCGCGAGGCGGTGCGCGCCCTGTCGCTCATCCGCATCCTCGACGTACGGCAGGGCGACGGTACGTACGTGACGAGCCTGGCCCCCCAGCTCCTGCTGGAGGCGCTCAGCTTCGTGGTGGACTTCCACCGGGACGACACCGTGCTGGAGTTCCTCGCCGTACGCCGGATACTCGAACCGGCCGCCACCGCGATGGCGAGCACCCGGATCACCGAGGACGAGCTGGACGCGCTCGACGCCCAGCTCGACGCGCTCGGCCCGGAGCCCTCGGTGGAGGAACTGGTCGCCGCCGACCTGGAGTTCCACCACGGGATCGTGCGGCAGTCGGGCAACGCGGTGCTCTGCTCGCTGCTGGACGGGCTCTCCGGGCCCACCACCCGGGCCAGGATCTGGCGCGGGCTGACCCAGGAGGACGCCGTCAGCCGTACGCTCCACGAACACCGGGCGATCCTCTCGGCGCTGCGCGACCGGGACGCCGAGGCGGCCAGGTCCTGGGCCACGGTCCATATCGCGAGCGTGGAGATGTGGCTCAGGTCGACACTCTGACGCCGCCCCCGCGGAGGGCGGTTCAGTCCTGCTTCTCGCCGCTCGCGAAACGTGAGATGACCAGGGCGACGATGATGATGGCGCCGTTCAGGAACTGGTTCCAGAGCGCCGGCACACCGCCGAGCGTCATCACGTTGACCACGAGTTGCAGGGTGAGCACCCCCGTCAGCGCGCCGAAGAGCGTGCCGCGCCCGCCCCGGAGGCTGATGCCTCCGATGACCGCGGCGGCGAAGACCTGGAAGATCCAGCCGTTGCCCTGGGTGGCCGCGACCGAGCCGTAATGGCCGGTGTAGAGGATGCCGGCGAACGCCGCCAGCAGCCCGCCGATCGCCAGCACCACCCACGTGACGCGGTCCACCCGGATCCCGGCGGCGCGCGCCGCCTCCGGGTTGCCGCCGATCGCGTACAGCGCCCGTCCGTGGCGCAGCCAGGCCAGCGCCGCGCCGCCCACCGCGAAGAGCGCCAGACAGATCCAGACGGCGGCCGGGGCGCCCAGCCAGTCGGTCTTGCCGAGGTACCGGAAGGACTCCGGCACATCGGTGATCGACTTGCCCTCGGTGATCCCGATGTGGAGCCCGCGCAACATGGTGAGCATGCCGAGCGTGGCGATGAAGCCGTTGACGCGCAGCTTCAGCATGAGGAAGCCGTTGATCCCGCCGATGGCCGCCCCGGCCAGCAGACAGACCGGCACGGCCGCCCAGACGGGCAGCAGGTCGAGCCCGCCGAACCGGCCGCCCTCCGAGGGGAGCACCAGCCACATCGCGAGGACGGGCGCGATCCCGATCGTCGACTCCAGCGACAGGTCCATCCGGCCGCAGATCAGGATCAGCGCCTGGCCGAGCACCAGCAGGCTCAGCTCCGAGGACTGCTGGACGACGCTGATGAGGTTGCCGGAGGTGAGGAAGACCGGCGAGACGATGAATCCGATCACCATCAGCACCAGGATCACCGGCACGAGCGAGAAGTCGCTCCACCGGACCAGCCGGAGCCGGTGGAGCGGGCTCGTGTCCTCGACGGGGGCCGCCGCCCGCGGCCGTAAGGTCTCCGTCATCGCCGCTCCCCCATGTCGTCCCTGCCGTTGGCCGCGCTGTTCTCCGTGCCGTTGGCCGCGCTGCCGTCCGTCCCGTTCACGCCTTCCATGGCCGCCACCAGTTCCCGGTCGGTCCAGTCGCTCCCGAACGAGGCCACCACCCGTCCGTGGAACACCGCGAGCACCCGGTCGCACACGCGCAGATCGTCCAGCTCATCGGAGATGATCATGGCGGCGCGGCCCTCGTCGGCCACCCCGCGCACCACGCCGAGCAGCGCGTCCTTGGACTTGACGTCGACACCGGCCGTGGGCCGTACGGCGATCAGCGCGCCGGGGCCGCGCGCCAGGGCGCGGGCGACGACGACCTTCTGCTGATTGCCGCCCGACAGGCCGGAGACCGGCTGTCCGGGGCCGCGCGTCCTGATGTCCAGCGAGTCGATCATGGCCTGGGCGAACTCCCTGGTCCGCGCCGGCAGTACGGTCCCCCACGGGCCGAGCCGGCCGGTGACCGTGAGCGTGGCGTTCTCCGCGACGCTGCGGTCGGGGATCAGGCCCTGGCGGTGCCGGTCCTCGGGGATGTAGCCGATGCCCGCGTCCAGCGCGTCCGGGACGCTGCCCGGCCGGACCGTACGGCCGTGTACGGCGATCCGTCCCGCGGTCGGCGCCCGCATCCCGGCCAGGGTCTCGCCGAGCGCGGTGGTGCCGCCGGCCGCGGCGCCCGCGACGCCGAGCACCTCGCCGGGGTGTACGGAGAAGTCCAGCGGCCCGAACTCCCCGGCGAGGGCGAGCTCTTGGACCTCCAGTACGGGCGGCTCACCCGCCGGGTCCGGTGCGTCCGGGCGCCGGGCGGGCCGGGCGGCGGCCGTCCGCGCGGCGTCCCCCGTCATCGCGGCCACCAGTTCCGTACGGGCGAGCGAGGCGACCGGGGCGGTCAGGACATGGCGCGCGTCCCGGAAGACGGTGACGGTGGCGCACAGGTCGTACACCTCCTGGAGGTGGTGGGAGATGAAGAGGAACGCCACCCCCTGGCCGCGCAGTTCGCCGAGTTTGACGAAGAGCCGCTGGATACCGCGGGCATCGAGCTGCGCGGTGGGCTCGTCCAGGATGATCAGCCGGGCACCGAAGGAGAGCGCCCGCGCGATCTCGACGAACTGCCGCTGCTCGACCGGGAGATCCTTGGCGCGGGCGTCCGGGTCGGCCTCGACGCCGTACTCCGCGAGCAGGTCCCGCGCGCGGCGGCGCAGCCCGCGCCAGTCGATGAGGCGGCGTCCACCTGCTCCGGCGCCGGTCCTGGAGCCGAGGCCGTAGTGGTTGAGGAAAAGGTTCTCGGTGACGGTCAGATCGGGCACGATCATCGGTCGCTGGTAGACGCAGGCGACCCGGGTCCGCCAGGCGGCGGTGTCCCCGGCCGCGGGCGCGGGCGCGCCGCCGAAGCGCACCTCGCCCGCGTCGGCCCGGTGCGCCCCGGTGAGGACGCCGACCAGGGTGGACTTGCCCGCGCCGTTGCGGCCGACCAGGGCGTGCGACTCGCCGGGGCCGACCGTGATGCCGACCCCGTCGAGCGCGACGGTGGGCCCGAAGCGTTTGACGATGCCCTCGGCCCGTACGGCGGGCGGCGCCGCCCCGGTCGGGGTGGCCTCAAGGGGTGCGCTCCGCGGTGCCACGGCTACTCCCCCGCGTCGAGCTGATTGGCCCACAGCTTCGGATCGTCCACGTTCTCCTTGGTCACCAGCGGCGCGGGGAGCTGGTCCTCGAAGCCGCCCGGGATCTTGATCACCGTGGAGTCGTGGTCGGTCGGGCCTGCCTGGGGTTTCTTGCCCGCCAGCGCCTGTTTCGCCCAGTACAGCGCGTAGGACGCGTACAGGTCGGCCGGCTGCGAGACCGTGGCGTCGATCTTCCCGGCCCGGATGGCGTCCAACTCCTCGGGGATGCCGTCGTTGGAGACGATCGCGATGTGTCCGGGTGCGTCCGGCGCCTTGAGCAGCTTCTTCTGTTCGAGCAGCGCCAGGGTGGGCTGGAGGAAGACGCCGCCCGCCTGCAGGTAGATACCGCCGAGGTCGGGGTGGGCGGCGAGGGTGGACTGGAGCTTGGCGGAGGCGACATCGCCCTTCCAGTCGGTGGCCAGCTCGAAGACCCGGATCCCCGGGAACTTCTCGGCCATGCAGCTCTTGAACGCCTCGGAGCGGTCCCGGCCGTTGATCGAGGCGAGGTCGCCCTGGAACTCGGCGACCTTGCCCTTGCCCTTCAGCCGCTCGCCCAGGAACCGGCAGGCCTGCTCGCCGTACGCGCGGTTGTCGGCCCGTACGACCATGTACACGTCGCCTTGATCGGGGCGGGTGTCCACGCTGATGACGGGGATCTTCTTCCCGGCGAGCGTCCGCAGCGTCTCGGCGATCGCGCCGGTGTCCTGCGGGGCCATGACGACGGCCTTGGCGCCCTGGTCGGTGAAGACCTGGACGTTGGAGACGAGCTTTCCGATGTCGTTCTGCGAGTTGGTCAGCGGGAGCGCGCGGACCTCACCGGCCTTGACGCCCTTCTCGATGTACTGCTGGTACGAGTTCCAGAAGTCGCTGTCGTTGCGCGGCAGATCGATGCCGACCGTGCCGCCGCCCCCCTTTCCGCCCTCCTGATCGCGGTTGCAGCCCGCCAGGGCCGCCACCGCGACCAGTAATAAGGCGCAGGCCGAGGTGGTGGCCGTACGCGGTCTGCGGCGTGGGGAGCGCCCCACGGTGTGTCCCGGCATGGAAAGTCCCGTCCTTGTCGCTCGAAGTGCGTGCGGGGTGCGCTGAACTCAGGGGGCGGGGCGCAGACGGAGTCCCTGCATTCCTCCGTCGACCGCGAGCGCCGTTCCGGTGACGGCCGCCGCGGCCGGTCCCGCGAGATAGGCGACCGCCGCGGCGACCTCGTCGGCGCCGACCAGCCGTCCCGTGGGCTGGCGGGCTTCGAGGGCGGCGCGTTCGGCCGCGGGGTCCTGGGCCTGGTCGAGCAGCCGGCCGACCCAGGGCGTGTCGGCGGTACCGGGGTTGACGCAGTTGACGCGGATGCCCTCCCGTACGTGGTCGGCGGCCATCGCCAGGGTCAGCGAGAGGATGGCGCCCTTGCTCGCCGAGTACAGGGCGCGCTGGGGCAGCCCCGCCGTGGCGGCGATGGAGCAGGTGTGGGTGATGGAGACCGCGCCGGGCCGGCCGGGGGCCGCACGGCGCAGATGGGGCAGGGCGTGCCGGGCCGTACGGACCATCCCGAGGACGTTGACGTCGAGGACGCGGCGCCATTCGTCGTCGGGGTTGTCCTCGACGGTGCCGACGGCGCCGATGCCCGCGTTGGAGACGAGGGTGTGCAGGGCGCCGAACTCCGCCGCCGCCGCGTCGACCGCCGCCTTCACGGCCGCGTCGTCGGTGACGTCGGCCGTCAGGGGCAGGGTCCCGGCGGGCGCGCCCGCCGTCTCGCGGTCCAGTACGGCGACCCGGGCGCCGCGCTCCAGGAGCAGGGTCGCGATGGCCGCGCCGATGCCCGAAGCACCCCCGGTGACCAGGGCGCAGAGCCCGTCGAAGTCGCGTGCGGCCGTCATGAGGTGACCTCCTCGGTGGTACGGCGGGCCTGCCAGACGGGCCCTTCCGGGTAGCGGTGCGCGGCGATCGACTCGGGGAGCATCCGGGCGGAGAAGCCCGGCGTGCCGGGGGCGGCGTACCGTCCCCGGACGATCACCACGGGGTCGGCGAAGTGTTCGTGGAGGTGGTCGACGTACTCGATGACCCGGCCCTCCTGAGTGCCGGAGACGGCCACGTAGTCGAACATCGCGAGGTGCTGGACGAGTTCGCAGAGGCCGACGCCGCCGGCGTGCGGGCAGACGGGGACGCCGTACTTGGCGGCGAGCAGCAGGATCGCGAGGTTCTCGTTGACACCGGCGACGCGGGCCGCGTCGATCTGTACGTAGTCGACGGCGCCCGCCTGGAGGAGCTGTTTGAAGACGACCCGGTTGGCGACGTGTTCGCCGGTGGCCACCTTGACCGGCTGGCCCGCCCGTACGGCGGCGTGGCCGAGGATGTCGTCGGGGCTGGTGGGCTCCTCGATCCAGTGCGGGTCGTAAGGGGCGAGCGCGGACATCCAGCGCAGCGCCTCGGGCACGTCCCAGCGCTGGTTGGCGTCGACGGCGATCCGGATGGCGGGGCCGACGGCCGCGCGGGCCAGCTTCATGCGCCGGACGTCGTCGGCCAGATCGCCGCCGACCTTGAGCTTGATCTGCTCGAACCCGTCGGCGACGGCCTGTTCCGCGAGGGTGACCAGCTTGCTGTCGGAGTAGCCGAGCCAGCCGGGGGAGGTGGTGTACGCGGGGTACCCCTCGGCGCGCAGCAGGGCGGCCCGCTCGGCGCGGCCGGGCTCCGCGGCGCGCAGCATGGCCAGCGCGTCGTCCGGGGTGAGGACGTCGGTGAGGTAGCGGAAATCGACGAGCGAGACCAGTTCCTCGGGGGTCATCGCGGCCAGGAACTCCCAGACGGGCAGGTTCGCGCTCTTGGCGGCCAGGTCCCAGGCGGCGTTGACGACGGCGCCCGCGGCCATGTGCATGACGCCCTTTTCGGGGCCGAGCCAGCGCAGTTGGGAGTCGTGGGTCAGCTCGAAGTAGAGGGCGGCGAGATCCGCCGCGGTGAGCGGCGCCGGTCTGCCGGTGAGATAGGGCCGCAGCGCCTCGATGGCGGCGGCGGTGACGTCGTTGCCGCGCCCGATGGTGAAGCAGAAGCCGTGTCCCTCGGTGCCGTCCTGGGTACGCAGCACCACGTAGGCGGCCGAGTAGTCGGGGTCGGGGTTCATGGCATCGGACCCGTCGAGCTGTTCCGAGGTGGGGAACCGGATGTCGTGTACCTCGAACCCCGTGACGGTCTGACTCATGCACGCCCCTTTGACAAGAACATCGGATCTCTTCAGTCATCCGATGTATAGCGCCATTGTGGCCCGCACGTCCAGAGCCCCGCGTCAATTCACGGCCACAGCTCGGATGAATCGAGAGGGAAATGGATACGCTCTCGGCACGGCGCGACGGCGCGGACGGGGCTTTCCTGCCCCGTCCGGCACGAGCCGGACGCAGGACCCCAGGTTCGCCCCGCCGTGCGCGGAGCGTGCACAGGGCTGCGGGCGGGCACCCGTGAAGCCGTAAGGTTGGTGCGTACAAGTGACAACTTCGGAAGGAGGCACTGGGTGATCGAGCTCGAGGGGGTTCCCGAGCTGATCGACCCGGTCATGGTGGCCGCGTTCGAGGGCTGGAACGACGCGGGCGACGCCGCCTCCACAGCGGTGGGTCATCTGGACCGGGAGTGGAAGGGCGAGGTGTTCGCGGCGCTCGACGCCGAGGACTACTACGACTTCCAGGTCAACCGGCCCACGGTCTTCCTGGAGGGCGGCCTGCGCAAGATCACCTGGCCGACCACCCGGCTCTCCGTGGTGCGTGTCGGCGGCGAGAAGCCCCGTGACCTGGTACTGGTCCGCGGCATCGAGCCGTCCATGCGCTGGCGCTCGTTCTGCAACGAGCTGCTGGGCTTCGCCCATGAGCTGGGCGTGGAGATGGTGGTCATCCTGGGCGCACTGCTCGGCGACACCCCGCACACCCGGCCGGTGCCGGTCAGTGGGGTCACCTCGGACGCGGACCTGGCCAGGACGATGGATCTGGAGGAGACGCGGTACGAGGGACCGACCGGCATCGTCGGCATCCTCCAGGAGGCGTGCACCCACGCGGGTGTACCGGCGGTGAGCCTGTGGGCCGCCGTCCCGCACTACGTGTCGCAGCCGCCCAACCCGAAGGCGACGCTGGCGCTGCTCAACCGCCTGGAGGACCTGATCGGTCTGCGGATCCCGCTGGGCGAACTCGCCGAGGACGCCCGCGCCTGGCAACTCGGCGTGGACCAACTGGCCGCCGAGGACAGCGAGGTGGCGGAGTACGTCCAGTCGCTGGAGGAGGCGCGGGACACCGCGGAGCTTCCCGAGGCCTCCGGCGAGGCCATCGCCCGGGAGTTCGAGCGGTATCTGCGGCGCCGGGACGGCGGCCTCGGCCAGGCGCCGGGCGGCCATGCCACGGAGGGCGGTGACGGGCCGTCATTCCTGCGGGACGCGTCCGGTGGCCGGGCCCGTCCGCAGCGACCGCCGCGCGGCGGGGCCGGCACGGACAAGGACAGGGGCTCGGGTCCTTCCGAGCCGTCAGGTCCCGCCGAGTCGTCAGGTCCCGCCGAAACTTCAGGTCCTTCGGAGTCTTCGGGTCCCTCGGAGCCTTCCGGGCCCTCGGGTTCCTCGGGAACGTCCGCACCGGATCAGGATCAGGAGCGGGAAAAGGGCGACGACGGCGATTCGTCCCAGGACTGACCGCCGGGCCGGAACCGACGGTAGTTGGTTTCCACCGGTGGCCACCGGTGGCCACCGGTGGCAGAGAGAAGGTGGGGGGGGCGGGGGGGGGGGGCCCGCCGGCCCAGTGGTATAAAAAAAAACAACACCCACACAC
>NZ_JBHZEJ010000109.1:0-17364 GCF_042756365.1 Streptomyces sp. NPDC059092 | reverse complement strand
CGTCCGCAGTGGGCCGGCGGCGCGCCGGACCGGGCCCCCGCCGCTCCTTCCCCATGGGGCTCGGGCCGTCTCGTCGCATTCCGCCGGGTCAGTCCGCCCCGCTGGCGAAGGGCCCCACGTCGGAGGTGCCGGGATCGGACCGTCCCCCGTCGGGCGGCGCCGGGAACCCCGTCGGCCAGGTGTGCACCGGCTCGCCCCGGTGCATCAGCTCGCAGTAGCGGCGGGTCGTCGCCGCGAGCGCCGCGTCCCGCTCCAGCCCGGCCTCCAGCGCCCGGTGGAAGGTCTCCACCTGCCAGGAGGCGCCGTTCACCCGCCGCTTGCACCGCTCCTCGATCACCCCGAGGTAGAAGTCCCGGTCCACCGGGTCGACCTGCCACGCGTCGAGCCCGGCCGCGGCGAGCGGCAGCAGTTCGTCACGTACGAGCTTCACCGCCGGAACGGTCGTCATCCCGCCGGTACGGCCCGGGCGCGGCCAGCGCAGTTCCGCGTCGATGCCGTGCCGGCACGCCTCCTCGAAGTTCCGGGCGGCGTCCTCGAAGGGCAGCCGGCGCCACACAGGCCGCGCGTCCTCGGCGAGCGCCCGTACGAGCCCGTAGTAGAACGCGACGTTGGCGATGACGTCGGTGACCGTGGGCCCCGCGGGCAGCACCCGGTTCTCGACCCGCAGGTGGGGGGCGCCGTCGGCGACCTCGTACACCGGCCGGTTCCAGCGGTAGACCGTGCCGTTGTGCAGCGCCAGTTCCTGGAGGTCGGGCATGCCGCCCGCGTCCAGGACCCGCATCGGGTCCTCGTCGTCGCAGATCGGCAGCAGCGGGGGGAAGTAGCGCAGGTTCTCCTCGAACAGGTCGTAGGCGGAGCTGATCCAGCGCTCACCGAACCAGGTCCTGGGGCGTACCCCCTGGGCCTTCAGCTCCGGTGGCCGGGTGTCGGTGGCCTGTTCGAAGAGCGGCGGCCTGGATTCGCGCCACAGCTCCCGGCCGAACAGGAAGGGCGCGTTGGCACCGAGTGCCACCTGTACGGACGCCACCGCCTGGGCCGCGTTCCACACGTCGGAGAACCGGTCGGGGGTGACCTGGAGGTGCAGTTGTACGGAGGTGCAGGCGGCCTCCGGGGTGATCGAGGCCGACGTGCACGTAAGCCGTTCCACGCCCTCGATGTCGAGGGTGAAATCCTCGCCGCGGGCCGCCACCATCTGATCGTTGAGGAGTGTGTAGCGGTGCACGTCGGAAAGGTTCGCGGAGACCACATCATGCTGGGTCAGGGTCGGAAGAATTCCGATCATCACGATGCCGGCGTCGACCTCGCTCGCTTTGCGATGGGCATATCCGAGGCCCGTACGCAGTTCCTCGGCGAGCTGATCGAGTACGCGCCCGCCCAGCCGGTGCGGAGCCACGTTCACTTCCATGTTGAACATTCCGAGTTCGGTCTGGAAATCTCCGCTCGCGATGCGCTTCAGTACCTCCGTATTCATCATGCGGGGCATCCCGTCGGAGCCCGCCAGATTCAGCTCGATCTCCAGGCCCATCAGGTTCTTGGGCCGGTCGAACCTCTCCTCCGCCAGTAGTCGCTCCAGCACCCTCAGGCACTGTTGGAGCTTCCTGCGGTATTTCTGCCGATCGGACAGGTCGGAACCGCCCGCTTCGACCTTCTCCCCCATCGAAGTGTCCCTCCTCGACTGGGCTTCCGGCGGCTGGGGCCGCTCGCGTCACGATCGATAATGCCCACACAGGGTGATCCGTAACGTCCCGTTCCCGGCCGACGCCCGGTAGGGTGGCGAGTCCGGCCCCCGATGCGTCCGGCACATTCACTCGGCATGACGGGCGACAGGGCGGGGAGTGGATTTTTGTTTCCGCTCCCGAACGCCCTCCGAAATCGTCGACCATTTTCAGCCGACCCCATCCGGCGAATCACCCCAGGCCAGACACCCTCTCTCCGTCATTTATCAACAGAAAGCGCGTGGGAGAAGGACTTAATAGTGCCTTGCCTGCAATATCCGGTACAGCTAGCGGAAACATGGCGTGAACACGCGTCGTATAAACTCTGCCCACGAGGCAGAGAGTCGGCGCCCGGCCGTACACGACCCGGTGGCCCACCTCTGACCCCGCACGCCGACAGCGATGTCCGCACCCGCCCACGCTCCATTTCACGCATCACCCTGTCTCCTGAATGAGAGGCAACCCACCATGCCGCTGCATGTACCCCCGGCCCCGGCGCCTGCCCTGCGCAGCGTTCTCGCGGCACTCGGTTCCCCCACCGCCGTACGCGATGGACGCACCCCCGCTCTCCAGTCCGTCCAGGGACCGCTGAGCCCCGAACTCCCGCTCCCCGTCCACACTCTCGGCGGTCTCGACCACGCCACCCAGGAGGACCGCACCAGTACACCGGGCAGCGGTGCGCCGCGGACCAGGCTGACCGGCTGGCGCTTCCTGATCCGCAGCGGCGACCGCACCGTGGCAGCCGCCGACACCATGCTCACCGCGGACGGCTGGACCTTCTCACGCTTCTTCGAGGGCCCGTACCTGTCCTCCACGGAGCGTGCGCTGCGGCAGGCCGAGAGCCTGACGACGCCCTACCAGGCCCGGCTGCTCTCCATTCCCGAGCTGTACATGCTCACACTCTGGCTGCACGGCGACACGGAGGCCGACGCCGGCGCGGGCGCGCCCGCGCCGGCCGACATCCTCGTACCGCTGGCGCCGGCGCCGCCGGGCATCGCCGCGCACCGCCCGCACCGGGTCGCCGAGTTGCTGCCGGTGATCGGACTGCGGCTCACTCCGGCCCCTCCGCTTCCCCCGGCCCCTCCGCTCACTCCGGCCCCCCCGCTGCTCCGCACCCCCGCCTGAACGCGCTCGGTACGCCTGTGCCCCGCGGCCCCCGCCGGCCGCGGGGCACTTCGCCGACCCTGCGGCGTAGTCAACTCGGGCCACTGCGAACCACCCGAAAAGAGCGCCCAGTTGGGGTGAACCGTCCGGGCGGGTGACACGTCCTTAAGCAGAAGGGAGCGCTGCCGTGAAATACCTGCGGATCCACCGCCCGCAGGGCAACACTAGGACTGGACCAGACAGATACGGGGGCGGCCGTGACCACATCGCGCCGCGGGACACTCACGACGACACAGCGAAAGAATCCACCCATGTGCCAGCACCAGCCAGCCTGTCCGACAGCCGACTCCGCCGACCGCGACGCCGCGCGGCTGATCGCGCACCACCCGGAGCAGGGCTGGAGCCTGCTGTGCAACGGCGTACTGCTCTTCGAGGACACCGGTGAGCTGCTGCCCGACGGGCAGATCATCGCTCCGCACCGGCCGCTGCGCACGGAGCAGGTGGCCACGGCGGCCTGAGCCCCGGCCGCCACCCGGCGGTCCGCGGCCGGCGAGGCGCGCGGCCGCCACCGGAAGAACGGGGGCCGGCCCGGAGACTCAACTCCGCACCGGCCCCGACGCATGTCCACGAACGTCTCGTACGCCGCGTGTCGCCACGTACGCCCCGTACGTCAGTTGTCGTACGCGTCCACCGGCGGGCACGAGCAGACCAGATTGCGGTCGCCGAACGCGCCGTCGATACGGCGGACCGGCGGCCAGTACTTGTCCGCGGCCGAGACTCCGGCCGGGAAGACCGCCTCGGCGCGGCTGTAGGCGTGCTCCCACTCCCCGCCCAGCGCGGCGGCCGTGTGCGGGGCCTGACGCAGCGGGTTGTCGTCCGCGGGCCACTCACCCGACGCGACCCGCTCTATCTCCGCGCGGATCGCGATCATCGCCTCGCAGAAGCGGTCGATCTCGTTCAGATCCTCGCTCTCGGTGGGCTCGATCATCAGCGTGCCCGCCACGGGGAACGACATCGTCGGCGCGTGGAAGCCGTAGTCGATCAGGCGCTTCGCGATGTCGTCGACGCTGACGCCGCTGGCCTTGGAGAGCGGCCGCAGGTCCACGATGCACTCGTGGGCCACCAGTCCGTTCGGACCGGTGTAGAGCACGGGGTAGTGCGGCTCCAGGCGCTTGGCGATGTAGTTGGCGGCGAGCACGGCGACCTGCGTCGCGCGCTTGAGCCCCTCGCCACCCATCAGCCGGACGTACGCCCACGAGATCGGCAGGATGCCCGCCGAGCCCCACGGCGCCGCCGAGATCGGCCCGACGCCCGTCGCAGGACCGGCGGCCGGCTGGAGCGGGTGGTTGGGCAGGTACGGGGCGAGGTGCGCCCGTACGCCGACGGGGCCGACGCCGGGGCCGCCGCCGCCGTGCGGGATGCAGAAGGTCTTGTGCAGGTTGAGGTGCGAGACGTCGGAACCGAACCGGCCCGGCTTCGCCAGCCCGACCAGCGCGTTCAGGTTGGCACCGTCGACGTACACCTGGCCGCCCGCGTCGTGCACCGCCGCGCAGATGTCGCCGATGTTCTCCTCGAACACCCCGTGCGTGGACGGGTAGGTGACCATCAGGACGGCCAGCTCCGCGCCGTGCCGCTCGATCTTGGCGTGCAGGTCCTCGACGTCGACGTCGCCGTCCTCACGGGTCTTGACGACGACGACCCGCATCCCCGCCATGACCGCGCTCGCCGCGTTCGTGCCGTGCGCGGAGGACGGGATGAGGCAGACGGTGCGCCCGGTCTCGCCGTTGGCCCGGTGGTACGCCCGGACGGCGAGCAGTCCGGCCAGCTCGCCCTGCGATCCGGCGTTGGGCTGGAGGGAGACCGCGTCGTACCCGGTGACCTCGGCGAGCCGCTCCTCCAGCTCGCGGATCAGCGTCAGATAGCCCTGCGCCTGCTCGGCCGGCGCGAAGGGGTGCAGCGCGCCGAACGCGGGCCAGGTGACCGGCTCCATCTCGGTGGTCGCGTTCAGCTTCATCGTGCAGGAGCCGAGCGGGATCATGCCGCGGTCCAGCGCGTAGTCGCGGTCGGCGAGCCGGCGCAGGTAGCGCAGCATCGCGGTCTCGGAGCGGTACTCGTGGAAGACGGGGTGCGTCAGGTAGTCGCCGGTGCGCAGCAGCGCGCCGGGCAGCGCGTCGTCGGTGGCCGCGTCCAGCGCGTCGATGTCGCCCTGGACGCCGAAGGCCGTCCACACGGCGGCGAGCTGCGCGCGGCCGGTGGTCTCGTCACAGGCCACGGAGACCTGGTCGGCGTCGACCTGGCGGAGGTTGACGCCGCCCTCACGCGCGGCGGCGACGACCTCGGCGGCCCGTCCCGGGACCCGGACGGTGAGCGTGTCGAAGAACGCGGGGTGCACGGTCCCGACCCCGCCGGCCCGCAGCCCCGCCGCGAGGACCGCCGCGTACCGGTGGGTGCGCCGCGCGATGGAGCGCAGCCCGTCGGGGCCGTGGTAGACCGCGTACATCCCGGCCATCACGGCGAGGAGCACCTGTGCGGTGCAGATGTTGCTGGTGGCCTTCTCGCGGCGGATGTGCTGCTCGCGGGTCTGGAGCGCGAGCCGGTACGCCTTGTGGCCGTCGGCGTCGACGGAGACGCCGACGAGGCGCCCCGGCAGGCTGCGCGCGAACTTCTCCCGTACGGCCATGAAGCCGGCGTGCGGTCCGCCGAAGCCCATGGGGACCCCGAAGCGCTGCGTGGTGCCGACGGCGATGTCGGCGCCCAGCTCACCGGGCGGGGTGAGGAGCGTCAGCGCGAGCAGGTCGGCGGCGACGGTGACGACCGCGCCCAGCTCGTGCGCCCGCTCGATCACGGGCCCGAGGTCCCGCACGGCCCCGGAGGCGCCCGGGTACTGGAGCAGTACGCCGAAGACGCCTCGCTCGGCGGTCTCGGCGGGGATGCCCTCACCGAGGTCCGCGACGACGACCTCGACACCGGTCGGTTCGGCGCGGGTGCGGATCACGGCGATCGTCTGCGGCAGGGTCTCGGCGTCGACCAGGAAGACACCGCCCTTGACCTTGCCGACGCGGCGGGAGAGCGCCATGGCCTCGGCGGCGGCCGTGGACTCGTCCAGCAGGGAGGCGCCGGAGGTCGGCAGCCCCGTCAGCTCGGCCACGACGGTCTGGAAGTTGAGCAGGGCCTCCAGCCGGCCCTGGGAGATCTCGGGCTGGTAGGGCGTGTACGCGGTGTACCAGGCCGGGTTCTCCATCACGTTGCGCAGGATCACCGGCGGGGTGAACGTGCCGTAGTAGCCCAGCCCGATCATGGGCGCCAGGACCTCGTTGCGATCGGCGAGGGAGCGCAGCTCGGCGAGGACCTCGGCCTCGGTCCGGGCGTCCGGGAGGTTCAGCGCCTCCGCGCTCTTGATCGCGTCGGGCACCGCGGCGGCGGTCAGCTCGTCGAGCGAGCCGTAGCCGACCTGCGCGAGCATCTTGGCCTGCGCCCCCGCGTCGGGGCCGATATGGCGCTGTTCGAAGGGGATGCCTCGCTCCAGGTGGGCGAGCGGGGTGCGGTGGGCGTTCATGTGCGGAGGCCTCCTGGTCTGCCACGACCTGCGAGGGCACCACGGCGCGGGTGCCCTGAACGGCCTCCCCCTCTGTCATCTCGACCTGAGAGCTTCACCGGTCCGCTGTAGAGCGGTCCGGCTTTCACCGTCGGTGAGGGCGGATGCCGTACGGTCCGGCGCCCGCCCTGCTTTCCAGAGTGACCTCGTCCGCGCGGTACGGGGGCCTGAGAGATTCCGGGGAGGATTTGCTCCTTCGGCGCCTCCGGTGGGCTCACCGGAGAACTCTCCCGCACGGGGTCAGCAGCCGCTTGCCAGCCTACCAGCGGGATCATCCGGACAACTTTCGAGTGGCCGTCGCCCCGGTTCTGCACTTTTGTAGTGCTTACGAGCAGTTGCGACCCGCTGGAGGGACCGTGGAGACCGATATCGATCCGCGCAGCCTGATAGGACGCAAGGCGTACGACCGTGAGGGGCGCAAGCTCGGCACGGTCGACGAGGTCTATCTCGACGATGCCACCGGCACCCCCGAATGGGCCGCCGTCCGCACCGGGCTCTTCAGCCGTGACGCGTTCGTCCCCCTCGCCCCCAGCACCCTGGTGGCGGAGGGGCTGCGGGTGCCGTTCGAGCGCGCGCTGATCAAGGACGCCCCCGATTTCGGTGTCGGCCGCCATCTCTCCCCCGAGCAGGAGCTTCAGCTCTACCACCACTACGGCCTCGCCCTCCCGGACCCGCCGGAGGACCCCGCGGCCCTCTCGGAACGGGACTCGGAGCGGAACTTCGGGCGGCTGGCGGGCCAGGACGACTGACGCGGCTGCCCCGTCTCCGGCACCAGGGGCAGTGGCTCCGAGAGTTCCAGATCGGGATCGTCGGCCCAGAACGTCCGCACCCACCCCGGTGCGGACCCGGGCTCCTCGAACCGTACGGTGACTCTCCGCAGCCCGCTGCCCTGCACCCAGCCGGGGCCGAACTCGGCATGGCGCACATCGTGCCCGGCCGGAAACCGCCGCTCCTCGGGCGGCTCGGAATCCCCGGAAGGCACAGGCGCGGGCATCGCGCCCTCTTCCACGGCCGCCACCCCGTCCTCCGGTGGTGCGTGCCCCTCCCCCGCACCGCGAGACGCCGCGGCGTCTCCCCGCCCCGCCTCACCGGGCGGGGCGGCGTGCTCCGCCGCCTCCCGTTCCCGGGCGGCGGCCTGCGCGAAGAGATCCTCCTGCGTGAAGTCGGCGAGCCCGGTCACCCCCACCCCGAGCAGCCGTACGCCGCCTGTGGTGTCCACGGACTCCAGAAGGCGCCCCGCGGCCTCCCGCACCACTCCCAGGTCGTCCGTGGGTCCTCTGAGCGTCTCCGAGCGGGTCAGTGTGGAGAAGTCGTACCTGCGCACCTTGAGGACCACGGTCCGGCCGGAGTGCCCGGACGCCCTCAGCCGCCGCACGCACCGCTCCGCCAGCCGGTCCACCTCCGTACGCACCCGCGCCCGGTCGTGGAGGTCGGTGTCGAAGGTGTCCTCGACCGACACGGACTTGGCCTCGCGCTCGGACACCACCGGCCGGTCGTCGTGCCCCCGCGCCATCCGGTACAGCGACGTGCCGTGGGCCCTGCCCAGCAGCCGTACCAGCTCGTCCTCGCCCGCCTCGGCCAGATCGGAGACCGTCGTCATACCGGCCCGGCGCAGATGCTCGCCCGTCGCGGGCCCCACCCCGGGCAGGGTCCGTACGGTCATGGGCCCCAGCAGCTCGCGCTCCGTACCGGGCTCTATCAGGACCAGCCCGTCCGGCTTGGCCTGCTCGGAGCCGATCTTCGCCAGCATCTTGGAGCCGGCGAGCCCCACCGAGCCGCTGAGCCCGGTCAGCTCCCTGATGTCCTGGCGCAGCCGCTCCCCCGCGGCCACCGCCGAGGCCGTGTCATGGGCCGAGCCGCCCGCCTCCAGGTCCACGAACGCCTCGTCCAGGCTGAGCGGCTCCACCAGCGGCGAGAGCGTGCCCAGCAGTCCCATCACCTGCTCGCTGACCGCGCGGTAGAGCGCGAAGCGCGGCACGAGATACGCCGCGTTCGGCGCGAGGCGTCTCGCCTGGGCCATCGGCATCGCGGAGTGCACCCCGAACCGCCGCGCCTCGTACGACGCCGTCGAGACCACCCCGCGCGGGCCGAGACCGCCGACGACCACCGGTTTTCCGCGCAGACTCGGCTTCGCCGCCTGCTCTGCCGCGGCGAAGAAGGCATCCATGTCCAGGTGCAGGACGGTCGGTGCGGTTCTCACACCACTGATGCTGCCTCACGCCACTGACAATCGGCCCGGGACGCAGCCGCGCGTGGGCCGGCCGGGCGGGAAGGGCCCGGTCAGACGGCCCGGTCGCGGCGCCGTCGCGCCAGTTCGTCGGCGGGGTTGTTGCCGATCAGTGTCTCGCCGGTGTCGATCCGCTCCCCGTGGAGCTGGGACAGCGCGGACTCGACGTCCCGCCACACCACGCCGACCGCGATCCCGAACACTCCCTGGCCGCCCTGGAGCAGGCTCACCACCTCGTCGGGCGAGGAGCACTCGTGGACGGTGGCCCCGTCGCTCATCAGCGTCATACGGTCCAGGTCACGGAAGCCGCGGTCCCTGAGGTGCTGGACCGCCGCCCGGATGTTCTGGAGCGCGACCCCGGTGTCCAGGAACCGCTTCACGATCTTGAGGACGACCACGTCCCGGAAGCTGTAGAGCCGCTGCGTGCCCGACCCGTAGGCGGGCCGCACACTCGGCTCGACCAGCCCCGTACGTGCCCAGTAGTCCAACTGGCGGTACGTGATGCCCGCCGCCGCACACGCGGTGGGACCCCGGTATCCGACCGTCTCCGCTCCGAGGCCGGGCGCGCTGCTGTGGAGCGGATACGGACCGCCCGCCGCCGTACCGTCGCCACTGCTTCTCACGCCGACCCTCCGTCCTTGACCTGCCCTGTCGAAGGTAGGCAGTCACCCGGGGTGCGTCAACGATCGCCACACTCGCCACGCCGAGTGATAATCACCCTGAGAGTGGTTTGCCGTGTCCCATTTCGGGGAAAGGCTGGCCGAATGCGCTGACGGGGACCGGCGCGGCGCTCACCGGCCGCTCACTGACTGTTGGTCCCGAAGTCCTCCGGAGAGATCTGGTCGAGGAATTCGCGGAACTTCTCCACCTCGTCCTCCTGCTCGTCCGGGATGGCGATGCCGGCATCGTCCAGAACCCCGTCACTGCCGTAGATCGGCGTACCCGTGCGCAGAGCGAGCGCTATGGCATCGCTCGGCCTCGCGCTCACCTCGACCCCGCTCGCGAAGACCAGCTCCGCGTAGAAGACCCCTTCACGCAGGTCCGTGATCCGGACCTCGGTGAGCTCCTGGCCCACCGCTTCCAGCACGTCCTTGAAGAGATCATGGGTCAGCGGCCGGGCCGGGGCCATGCCCTGCTGGGCGAAGGCAATGGCGGTCGCCTCCCCCGGTCCGATCCAAATGGGGAGGTACCGGTCGCCTCCCACTTCACGCAGGAGCACGATCGGTTGGTTGGAGGGCATTTCCACCCGGACACCCACAACGTCGAGCTCGTTCACACAGCAACCCTAGGACGTGCCCGGCAGGTTTGGGTAGTCGGACTCCCCCGTGATCAGTGCGGACCCGGCCCGAGAGCCGTACGGAGCAGGGCCGCGTGAAGCTGCGCACAGAGCGCCGACAGCTCCTTCGTGGTCGCCTCCGCATGCGCTCTGGTCTGCGGATTACGGTGCAGCCGCAGCGGGGCCACGACCTGCTCGACCAGTCCCGCGTCGCGCTCGGCCGCCGCTTTCATGGCCCGCAGATGCCGCGGTTCCAGGCCGAATCTGCCCAGATCCGAGACAAGTTTCGCGACCGTCACCGACTCCGCGTCGTAGCCGCCGTCCGGCATCGGGGCGACCAGGCCGTACGCCTCCCACTCGGCGAGCGCGTGCCCGTCTGCCTCGGCGGCCGCCAGCAGCTCCTCACGGCCGATCCGCGCCGCGGTCGGAAGATCGGACTCCGCGTGCTCCCGCGCGCCCGGAAGCGCCCGCCGGGAGCCGGGAGGAGGCACGTCCTCGCCGCGCTCCAGGGCGTCCAGGTGTCCCTTGATGACTTTCAGCGGCAGATAGTGGTCCCGCTGCATCCGCAGGACACGAGCGAGCCGCTGAACGTCCTCCACACTGAACTTCCGGTACCCGGAAGGGGTCCGGCAGGGCTCGACGAGCCCCTCGGCCTCCAGAAACCGGATCTTGGAGATGGAGACCTCGGGAAACTCGTCCCGCAGCCTGCCCAGGACCGCGCCGATACTCATCAGCGGGTCGCCGGTGGGGGCGGTGCCGTGTCCGGCACCGCCCATGGATGTACGCGGCATGGACCTTCCTCAGCGGCCTGTCAGACGCCCCGCTGGCTCGCGTAGAAGACCAGCCGGTACTTCCCGATCTGGACCTCGTCACCGTTCGCCAGCAGGACCGAGTCGATCCGCTCACGATTGACGTACGTACCGTTCAGACTGCCGACGTCCGAGACCGTGAAGTGACCGTCGCCGCCCCTGCGGAACTCCACGTGGCGACGCGACACGGTCACGTCGTCCAGGAAGATGTCACTCTCCGGATGACGGCCGGCCGTGGTCAGCTCGCCGTCCAGCAGGAAGCGGCTGCCCGAGTTAGGACCGCGCCGCACCACCAGGAGCGCCGAGCCGAGCGGCAGGGCGTCGACGGCGGCCTGCGCTTCTGGCGTGAGCGAAGGAAGCGACGTCTGGCCCGTCACCTCGGAGTCGTACGCCTCAAGACCCGAGATCGAGATCGTCGAGGTCGTCTCGGAAGCGCGCTCCGGCGGCACTCCGCCCCGCAGCGGCGCCCCGCAGTTGGAGCAGAACCGGCTGGCCTCGGCATTGCGGTGCCCGCACCTCGTACAAACCGGCAAGGCCGCCATAGAGGGATCCTCCTGCCGCGACGGCCCCTGGGGGGCCGATGAATCCCCGAAACCTATGCGGCCGGGACCGGCAGGGTCAACAGACGACGCGCCGGTGGCCTCGCCGCCCACCTGGTCACGGAAGAGCGGACGTTCGCCGCCCTGCTCCTCGCTCCCGCCACGCGCTGCGCGATGGCGGGAGCGCCCCCCGCCGTCCTCGCGTGCGCTCTTGCCGAACAACTTCCCAAACAACTTCACGGGCGATTCCCCTTGACCGAAACAGACCCGCCCGTGGGGCAGGACGAACCCTGAATGAACACACCTGCCGACCCGGACACTTTGACAACGTCCGTAACCACCGGACAGTTTCCACCACTCGCCGCACTCTTCGTGCGCCGACCCCCCGCAACCTCATGCCCCCGTAGGACAGCTCGCATGCGCCCCCGCCTCACTGTGATGACGACCGAGCGTAGTCAGGCCGCTTCGCGGGTCGCAAGGCATTCACAATGATCTTCTCAGGCCGTGCCACCGTGGCTGTGGCCTGCTCCTTCTCCAGCGTCTGGACCACCCCGCCCGGAATGTTCAGGGCGGGCTCCAGATCCTGCGGCTTACCGATGACCTTGAAGACGTACGGCGAGGACACCGCCTTGCCGTCCACCCGTACCTCACCTCCGGCACCCGAGAAGTACGTATCGGCGACGACACGGACATCGTTGATCTGAATGGCCTCCGCGCCGGCCGCCCGCAGCTCCTGGAGGGCGTCGAGCAGCATGTCCGGCTCGACCGTCCCGCTGATGTCCCTGATCGTCAGCGTGATGCCGGGCCCCTCGGCGGCGACCGTACCGGCCAGGATACCGAGCTGCTGCTCCTTCTCCTTGGTCTGCTTACGGGCCTCCTCCGCCTGGTCCGAGCTGGTCTCCAGTTCGGTGCGCTGGGCGTCCAGACGCTGCTTCTCGTCCTCCAGCCGCTGCGTCCGGTTGTCCAACTCGTCCAGGATCCGCACCAGGTCCTCCTGGCGGGCGCCCCGCAGCGCGCTGTCGTCGTTGTTCGACCTGACCTGGATGGCGAGTCCGAGCCCGAGCCCGAACAGCAGGACGGCGACGATGAGCTGCGCCCGGGTCACCCGGGGCGGCCACAGCCCCGCCGCCAACCGCTGGCGGCCGGTGAGCTGTTGGGCCCCGGACGGCCCCGGGGCGTCCCCGGCGGCGCCCTCCGACGCCGCGCCGGACCCGGGGGGCCCCTTCGCGGCGGCGGAGGCATCCTCGGCGCCCTGGGGCTGCTCGGGCCGCTCGGGCTTCTGGGGGTCCTGCGGCTCCTGGGGGTTCTCTCCGCTGTTCATCGGCGTCACGCCCGGAACACGTGCCGGCGGATGGCGGCAGCGTTGGAGAAGATCCGGATACCGAAGACGACGACCACACCGGTGGACAACTGCGCGCCCACGCCCAGCTTGTCTCCGAGGAAGACGATCAGCGCGGCGACCACCACGTTCGACAGGAAGGAGACCACGAACACCTTGTCGACGAAGATCCCGTCGAGCATGGCGCGCAGCCCTCCGAAGACCGCGTCCAGAGCGGCGACGACGGCGATCGGGAGATAAGGCTCGACCACAGCGGGCACCTCGGGCCGGACCAACAGTCCGACCACCACTCCCACGACGAGGCCCAGTACGGCGATCACGATGTGCCCTTCTCCCTGCCGGCCGCGTCCTGCCCGTTGCCCTTCCCGGCGTCGGCGGTCTCCGGCTCTGCTGTACGTACGATCAGGCTGGGCGCGGCGGGAAGGCGCACGTCCCGCTGGTCCGAAATGCTGGTGCGGATGCCGAAGTTCTCCTGCAAGGAATGCAGATACTGGCCATCGGCGCTGTCCTGGAACGCGGTGCTCAGCTTCTTTCCGTCCCCCACCGCGAGCACCGTGTACGGCGGCACGAGTGGCCTGTTGTCGACCAGTATGGCGTCCCCGGCGGCCCGGATCGCCGACAGCGAGGTCAGCCGCTGGTCGTTGATGGCGATCGCCTCGGCGCCCGACTCCCACAGGCCGTTGACGACCCGTTGCATGTCGCGGTCGCGTACCCGGCCCGTGTCGGAGAAACCGCTGCTCTCCCGGGGACCGCCGCCGCCACCCGACGAGGCGTCCTTGGCGTCGTCGACGACCAGTTTCACGCCGGGCCCCCTTACCGGGGTCGCACCGGCCAGCAGGGCCACCAGTTCGCCCTGGCCACCGACCTGGGTCCGCAGGGCGGCACGCTGGCGGTCGCCGACCTCCTTGCGGAGTTTCTCGACCGTGCTCTCCAGCCCGTCGGCGGTCGACGTCTCCGTGTGGATGCGGTCGATCAGTTCCTCGCGCTCCTTCGCCACCACCGGGGCCGAGATACGCGCCTGGGCGGCACCGACCGTGACCACGAGAGCGGCCAGCACCAGCCCCGCGGCCAGGCCCAGTTTGGCCTTGAGGGTGCGCGGCAGCCCGCCGTCCTCCGCGTCCCTGCGGGCCGCCGCCTCCGCGTACCCCTCGTCGAGGCTGTGGTCCATCACACTGTTCAGCAGCGACATCGACGCGTCCGGACGCGGGGGCGGAGAAGTGGCGCTCCGGATGGGGGGCTGCTGCGACATGCCGCACATCGTCGCACGTCGCGACCGCTACCGCCGAATGGCCCCACCGACGCGCCGGACGGCGTCCACGGACGCCGTCCGGCCCGCTTCCGGGACGCCTGCGAAGCGTCCCGGACCGCCCTTAATGACCTGCGCTGTCCACCACGGACGACCACTCGTCGAGCAGTGCCTGCGCCGACGCGTCGTCAGGACCCTCCGCCCACAGATGGGTGACGGCCTCGGACGGGTCGGGCAGCACCATCACCCAGCGTCCGTCGGTCTCCACGACCCGCACCCCGTCGGTGGTGTCCACCTGCCGCTCGCCGGCCGCCTCCACGACGCTGCGCATGACCAGGCCCTTGACGGCCCACGGGGTCGCCAGGTCCCGGCGCAGGACGTGAGCACGCGGGATACGGGCGTCGATCTGGCTCAGGGTGAGCTGCGTACGGGCCACCAGCCCGATGAGCCGCACGAAGGCCGCCGTACCGTCGAGGAGGCTGCTGAACTCCGGCACGATGAAGGCGCCACGGCCGTCCCCGCCGAAGATCGTGGTGTCCTCACGGCCCACCCGGGTCAGATCGTCGGGCGAGGTCGTCGTCCACTCCACCTGCGTGCCGTGGTACGCGGCGACCTGCTCGGCGATCCTCGTCGTGGTCACGGGGAGCGCCACCCGCCCGCTGCGCCGCTCCGCGGCGACCAGGTCGAGCATGACCAGCAGGGCCCGGTCGTCCTCGATGATCCGGCCGCGCTCGTCCACCAGGGACAGCCGCTCGCCGACGGGGTCGAACCGTACGCCGAACGCGGCGCGCGCCGAAGCCACGATCTCGCCGAGCCTGACCAGTCCCGAGCGGCGCGATTCGGCGGTTTCCGTGGGCCGGGCCTCGTCGAGCCCCGGGTTGATCGTCAGGGCGTCGACGCCGAGCCGGCCGAGCAGGCTGGGCAGGACGAGCCCGGCGCTGCCGTTGGAGGCGTCGACGACGACCTTCAGCCCGGCCTCGGAGATCCCGGTGGTGTCGACGTTGCGGAGCAGGGAGCCGGTGTACGAGTCGAAGACGCTGGCGGGGAAGTGCAGGTCCCCGATCTCACCGGGGAACGCGCGGCGGTACTCCTGGCGGGCGTACACCCGGTCGAGCTTCCGCTGCCCCGCCTGGGAGAGATCGGCGCCCCGCTCGTCGAAGAACATGATGTCGACGGAGTCGGGCACCCCCGGCGACGTCCGGATCATGATGCCGCCCGCGCTGCCCCGGCCGGTCTGCTGCCGGGCGACGGGCAGCGGCACGTTCTCCAGGTCCCGTACGTCGATGGCGCTGGACTGGAGTGAGGAGATCACGGCGCGCTTGAGGGCGCGGGCACCACGCGAATGGTCACGCGCCGTAGTGACGGTGGAGCCCTTCTTCAGCGTGGTCGCGTAGGCGCCGGCCAGCCGGACCGCGACTTCTGGCGTGATCTCGACGTTCAGGATGCCCGAAACACCGCGGGCGCCGAAGAGATTCGCCTGTCCGCGGGATTCCCAGATGACCGAGGTGTTGACGAACGCGCCGGCCTCGATGGTCTTGAACGGGTAGACCCGCACGTTGCCCTGGATGATCGATTCCTCACCGACCAGGCACTCGTCGCCGATGACCGCGCCGTCCTCGATGCGGGAGGCCCGCATGATGTCGGTGTTCTTGCCGATCACGCAGCCGCGCAGATTGCTGTGCTGGCCGATGTAGACGTTGTCGTGGACGACGGCCTTGTGGAGGAACGCCCCGGTCTTGACGACCACGTTGGAGCCGATGACGGTGTGCTCGCGCAGCTCGACATCGGCTTCGACCTTGGCGTAGTCCCCGATGTACAGCGGACCGCGGAGCACGGCGTCGGGGTGGACCTCGGCGCCTTCGGCGACCCAGACGCCCGGGGAGATCTCGAAGCCGTCGATGTCGACGTCGACCTTGCCTTCGAGTACGTCGGCCTGAGCCTTGACGTAGCTCTCGTGCGTGCCGACGTCCTCCCAGTAGCCCTCGGCGATATAGCCGTAGATCGGCTTGCCGTCCTTCATGAGCTGAGGGAAGACGTCGCCGGACCAGTCCACCGACACATCGGCCTCGACGTAGTCGAAGACCTCGGGCTCCATGACATAGATGCCCGTGTTCACGGTGTCGGAGAAGACCTGTCCCCAGGTGGGCTTCTCCAGGAAGCGCTCCACCTTTCCTTCTTCGTCCACGATCGTGATACCGAATTCCAGCGGATTCGGTACCCGGGTCAGGCACACGGTCACGAGTGCGCCTTTCTCCTTGTGGAAGGAGATGAGGTCTGTCAGATCGAAGTCGGTGAGGGCGTCACCGGAAATGACGAGAAACGCGTCGTCCTTCAGCGCCTCCTCGGCGTTCTTCACGCTCCCCGCGGTGCCGAGCGGCTTCTCCTCGTTCGCATAGCTGAGCTCCATGCCCAGCTCTTCACCGTCGCCGAAGTAGTTCTTGACGAGGGAGGCGAGGAATTGCACGGTGACGACGGTCTCGCTGAGCCCATGGCGCTTGAGCAGCCGCAGCACATGCTCCATGATCGGCCGGTTCACGACCGGCAGGAGCGGCTTGGGCATGCTTGAGGTCATGGGTCGAAGTCGAGTACCTTCGCCACCTGCCATCACGACGGCCTTCATGTCGGAAGCGTCCTCCTTGAAGAGACGGTCTCGCCGACTTCACCCGTCTGGAACGAGGCCGCATGGCGTCAGGCGTGGGCCGGCGACATTGCACGGCACCACTCGACGAGCTCAATCGGCCGCGTTGTCCGCCTTGACGAGCCGGCGGACCTGGACCACATACAGGACTCCTGCCCACCAATACAGCGTTGTACCCCATCCTGCGAACGCCCATCCGAAAACTTCGGCGAGTGACGCAAGCCATCCACTTCCGTCACTGAGCAACAGGAGCGGGAAGGCGTACATCAAGTTGAAGGTAGCTGCCTTCCCGAGGAAGTTCACCTGGGGAGGCGGGTAACCGTGCCTGCGGAGGATCCACACCATCACCAGAAGCATCAGCTCACGGGCCAATAGAGCGGCAGTGAGCCACAGTGGCAGAATCTCGCGCCACGTGAGGCCAACCAGGGTGGAAAGGATGTACAGCCGGTCCGCAGCGGGGTCGAGGAGTCGCCCGAGGCTGCTGATCTGGTTCCAGCGGCGGGCGAGTTTCCCGTCGAGGTAGTCGCTGACGCCGCTCAGCATCAGCACCAGCAGGGCCCAGCCGTCGCTGTTGGGGCCGCCGAACTCGGGGCGGAGGATCAGCCACAGGAAGAGCGGTACGCCGACGAGGCGAGCCATGCTGAGGATGTTGGGGATGGTGAGCACCCGGTCCGTCTGGACGCGGGTCTCCTGGACCTCCACCCGGGGGCCTCCTGTGTGGAATGAGCCAACGATGCCTCCTGACCTTACCCTCAGGGCAGGCCGGCGCCTGCAAGGGGGCCCGGAACGCAGAAATGCCCCGCACCAGAAGGTGCGGGGCATTCCCACAATAATTGTTCGGCGGCGTCCTACTCTCCCACAGGGTCCCCCCTGCAG
>NZ_JBHZEJ010000108.1:0-18274 GCF_042756365.1 Streptomyces sp. NPDC059092 | reverse complement strand
TCTCGGTGGGCCCCCGGGGCGCCCCGGTTGGGGGGGGGGCGTCGGGGGGGGGGGGGGGGGGGGGGGGCGGCCCCCCGCGCCCCCCCGCCCCTCAGAGTTACGACAGTTACCACGCGGTGCTACGGAGCGCTACGGGACCGTCTCACCGCCGCGTGACGGTTCAGCCCGTCACGCCCCGGTACCCGGCGACCCGGTCCCCCGCGGCTCAGCTGCAGCCGCTGGTGGAGCCGCAGCCCTCGCAGATGTAGCAGGACCCGGCCCGCTGCATCTTCGTACCGCAGGAGAAGCAGAGCGGTGCGTCGGCGCTGATGCCGAGCTGCATCTCGACCAGTTCGGCCGAGGTGTGCGCCTCCTTGGGGGCCGGGATCACCGTCGCCTTGGGCGCGGCGGGCGCCGGCTGCGAGGGGGCCGGGCGGGACGGGGCCGGGGTGGCCAGGCCCTCGGTGCCGAGGACACCCTCGACGCCTGAGTCGTGGGTCGGCTCGTACGAACCGGTGTCCAGGTGGCGCTGGCGCTCCTCGGCCGAGTGGATGCCGAGCGCGGAGCGGGTCTCGAAGGGCAGGAAGTCCAGGGCGAGACGGCGGAAGATGTAGTCGACGATCGACTGCGCCATCCGCACGTCCGGGTCGTCCGTCATGCCGGCCGGCTCGAAGCGCATGTTGGTGAACTTGGAGACGTACGTCTCCAGCGGCACGCCGTACTGGAGACCGACCGAGACGGCGATCGAGAACGCGTCCATCATGCCCGCGAGCGTCGAGCCCTGCTTCGACATCTTGAGGAACACCTCGCCGAGACCGTCGTCAGGGTAGGAGTTGGCGGTCATGTAGCCCTCGGCGCCGCCCACCGTGAAGGAGGTGGTGAGGCCGGGGCGGCCCTTGGGGAGGCGCTTGCGGACCGGGCGGTACTCGATGACCTTCTCGACGGCCTCGCGGATGGTCTCCTCGGCCTTCTCCGCGACCTTCTCGTCCTTCTTCTTCGCGGAGAGCGGCTGGCCGACCTTGCAGTTGTCGCGGTAGATCGCGAGCGCCTTGACGCCCATCTTCCACGCCTCGAAGTAGACCTCCTCGACGTCCTCGACGGTGGCGGTCTCCGGCAGGTTCACCGTCTTGGACAGCGCGCCGCTGATCCACGGCTGGATGGCCGCCATCATGCGGACGTGACCCATCGCGGAGATGGAGCGCTCGCCCATGGCGCAGTCGAAGACCTCGTAGTGCTCGGTCTTCAGACCGGGCGCGTCGACCACGACACCGTGCTCGGCGATGTGCTCGACGACCGCCTCGATCTGCTCGGCCTGGTAGCCGAGCCGGCGCAGTGCCTGCGGCACGGTGCCGTTGACGATCTGCATCGAACCGCCGCCGACCAGCTTCTTGAACTTGACCAGCGCGAGGTCCGGCTCCAGCCCCGTGGTGTCGCAGGACATCGCGAGACCGATGGTGCCGGTGGGCGCGATGACCGACGCCTGGGCGTTGCGGAATCCGTTCTTCTCACCGAGGCGCAGCACGTCCTGCCACGCCTCCGTGGCGGCGGCCCAGACGGGGCTGTCCAGGTCGTCGGTACGGACGGCCGCGCCGTTGGCGTCGGAGTGCTGCTTCATGACGCGCTTGTGCGGCTCGGCGTTGCGGGCGTAGCCGTCGTACGGGCCGACGACCGCGGCCAGCTCGGCGGAGCGGCGGTACGACGTGCCCGTCATCAGCGAGGTGATGGCGCCGGCCAGCGCACGGCCGCCGTCGGAGTCGTACGCGTGGCCCGTGGCCATCAGCAGGGCGCCGAGGTTGGCGTAGCCGATGCCGAGCTGGCGGAAGGCGCGGGTGTTCTCGCCGATCTTCTGCGTCGGGAAGTCCGCGAAGCAGATGGAGATGTCCATCGCGGTGATGACCAGCTCGACGACCTTGGCGAAGCGCTCGGACTCGAAGGACTGGTTGCCCTTGCCGTCGTCCTTGAGGAACTTCATCAGGTTCAGCGAGGCCAGGTTGCACGAGGTGTTGTCCAGGTGCATGTACTCGCTGCACGGGTTCGAGCCGTTGATCCGGCCGGACTCGGGGCAGGTGTGCCACTGGTTGATCGTGTCGTCGTACTGGATGCCCGGGTCGGCGCACGCCCACGCGGCCTCGGCCATCTTGCGGAAGAGGGACTTCGCCTCGACCTCTTCGATGATGTCACCGGTCATCCGGGCACGCAGCCCGAACTTGCCGCCGGCCTCGACGGCCTTCATGAACTCGTCGTTGACCCGGACGGAGTTGTTGGCGTTCTGGTACTGGACGGACGTGATGTCGTCGCCGCCCAGGTCCATGTCGAAGCCCGCGTCGCGCAGGGCGCGGATCTTCTCCTCCTCCTTCACCTTGGTCTCGATGAAGTCCTCGATGTCGGGGTGGTCGACGTCGAGAATGACCATCTTGGCCGCGCGCCGGGTGGCGCCACCGGACTTGATCGTTCCGGCGGAGGCGTCGGCCCCGCGCATGAAGGAGACGGGACCCGAGGCGTTGCCGCCGGAGGAGAGGAGTTCCTTGGAGGAACGGATCCGGGAGAGGTTCAGGCCGGCGCCCGATCCTCCCTTGAAGATCATCCCCTCTTCCTTGTACCAGTCCAGGATCGAGTCCATGGAGTCGTCGACGGCCAGGATGAAGCAGGCCGAGACCTGCTGCGGCTGGGGCGTGCCGACGTTGAACCACACGGGCGAGTTGAAGCTGAAGACCTGGTGCAGGAGGGCGTACGCCAGCTCGTGCTCGAAGATCTCGGCGTCGGCGGGCGACGAGAAGTACTGGTGCTCCTCGCCGGCCTTGCGGTACGTCTTCACGATCCGGTCGATGAGCTGCTTGAGCCCGGTCTCGCGCTGCGGGGTGCCGACGGCCCCGCGGAAGTACTTGCTGGTGACGATGTTGACCGCGTTCAACGACCAGAAGTCGGGGAACTCGACGCCACGCTGCTCGAAATTGACCGAGCCGTCGCGCCAATTGGTCATGACGACGTCACGGAGCTCCCAGGCCACCTCGTCGTACGGATGCACGCCGGGGGTGGTGTGGATCCGCTCGATACGCAGCCCCTTGCCGGCCTTGGTCCCCTTGGTGCGGGAACCCCGTGCCGAGCCGCTCGCCGTCTCTGTCATGCCGCCTCCCATATACGTACAAAAACGCCCTGCCGTGCCCTGTTCTTCCCACGGCACGGGGTGTGTGTCTGATGCCTCGGGCACGCCTGGAGCGCACCCGTGACAGGTCTTGGTCGCCGCGGAGCGGCCGGGATCGAGCCGGCCGGTCAGTCCGCGGCGGTGGCAGGCACGGGGACCACAAGGGCCTCGCCGGTGCCGCGTTCCTCCGAGGGAGGCCGCTCGCGCAGTTCCGCGATGGCGGCCTCGAAGTCTTCGAGCGAATCGAACGCCCGGTACACGGACGCGAAGCGCAGGTACGCGACGAGGTCGAGTTCCTGCAACGGGCCGAGTATGGCCAGCCCCACGTCGTGGGTGGTCAGCTCGGCGCTGCCGGTGGCGCGTACCGCTTCCTCGACCCGCTGGCCGAGCTTGGCGAGGGCGTCCTCGGTGACCGGCCGCCCCTGGCACGCCTTGCGCACGCCGGAGATGACCTTGGTGCGACTGAAGGGCTCGGTCACGCCGCTGCGCTTGATCACCATCAGCGAGGCGGTCTCCACCGTCGTGAAACGGCGGGAGCAGTCGGGGCACTGGCGGCGGCGCCGGATGGACGTCCCGTCGTCGGTGGTGCGACTGTCGACGACCCGGCTGTCGGCGTGCCTGCAGAAGGGACAGTGCATGGCTCCCGACCCCTCCTTCACAGCGCGACTGAATAGCCCCGTCAGGGCCCGGAAAAAGCCCCTCGAAGCAACCCCCAGCATAGGCGATGCCCTCGGGACCGAAGACCCGGGACCACAACTTCTGGGTGGCTGTGACAATCCAACCACTAGATCTGGGGTTTGGCTGCCATCCTAGGCCCAGCGCGTGTCGCGCGTCGGGGCGGGTGCGGCGGGGCCGCGGCGACCGGCCACGAGAGTACGGGAAGGGCGCGGCGCCGGGGCTCGCGGGCCACCGGATGCGAGACTGGGACGCCCCCGGACCGCCTGTCGCACGGTGGTGGCCCACCCGGCGACACACCCGGCGGCCCGCCCGGAAGAACCCGCTCATACACCCAGCCGGCCACCCACGACGGACACTCCGCGATTTTTCACTCGAACGTGTGTTTGGCGCAACCTTTCGAAAGCTACTACCGTTGTCCAGCTAGGGAGAACATTTCGAGAGGGGCAACCGTGACCACCACCGCAGACAGTGCCACCATCACTGCCCAGGACCGCTCCCAGGGCCGACTCGATCCGGTGCATGCCATGAATGTGAATGACACAGCCACGAACCCGGAGGGTGACAAGCCCACCCGTTCGATGCCCGGGCGACCTCCAGGGATCAGGGCGGACAGCTCGGGTCTCACGGACCGGCAGCGCAGGGTGATCGAAGTCATCCGGGACTCCGTGCAGCGCCGTGGCTACCCGCCCTCGATGCGGGAGATCGGCCAGGCCGTGGGGCTCTCCAGCACCTCGTCGGTGGCGCATCAGCTGATGGCCCTGGAGCGCAAGGGCTTCCTGCGCCGCGACCCGCACCGGCCGAGGGCGTACGAGGTCCGGGGGTCGGACCAGCCGAGCACGCAGCAGACGGACACGACGGGCAAGCCCGCCGCTTCGTACGTCCCGCTGGTCGGCCGGATCGCCGCCGGCGGGCCGATCCTCGCGGAGGAGTCCGTCGAGGACGTCTTCCCGCTCCCCCGCCAACTGGTGGGCGACGGCGAGCTGTTCGTGCTGAAGGTCGTCGGTGACTCGATGATCGAAGCGGCGATCTGCGACGGCGACTGGGTGACCGTCCGCCGCCAGCCCGTCGCGGAGAACGGCGACATCGTGGCGGCGATGCTGGACGGCGAGGCGACGGTCAAGCGCTTCCGCCGCGAGGACGGCCATGTCTGGCTGCTCCCGCACAACGCGGCGTACCAGCCGATTCCCGGTGACGAGGCGACCATCCTCGGCAAGGTGGTCGCGGTTCTGCGCCGGATCTGAAGGGCGACGAGGTACGCCCGGCCCCGGCGGGGGCACGGTACGTACGGGGAATGCCCGGACCGCGCCGTTCATACGGTCGGCACGGCACGTGGCAGAGCAGGATCCAGTTGCGGTACACGCCGACCTCTCGTGTACCGCAACGTCATGGGGAGGGTTACCGCCCGTCCGCCCGGGCGGCCTCGTCGATCTTGGCCAGCGACCGCCGCACCTGATTGCGGTCCGTGGTGTACCAGAAATCCGGCAGTGAGGCTCGTAGAAAGCTGCCGTACCGGGCATTGGCCAGCCTCGGGTCGAGGACGGCTACCACTCCGCGATCCCCGGTCGCCCGGACAAGACGACCGGCGCCCTGGGCCATCAGCAGCGCGGCATGCGTGGCGGCCACGGCCATGAAGCCATTGCCGCCGCCTTCCTCCACGGCCTTCTGCCGCGCGCTCATCAGCGGATCGTCCGGACGCGGGAACGGGATCCGGTCCATCACCACGAGTTGGGAGCTGGGCCCCGGCACATCGACGCCCTGCCACAGCGACAGGGTGCCGAAGAGACAGGTCTTCGGATCGGCGGCGAACGCCTTGATCAGCTCGCCCAGCGTCTCCTCGCCCTGGAGCAGGATCGGTGAGTCCAGCCGACTCCGCAGCTCCTCGGCCGCCGCCTGGGCCCCCCGCATGGACGAGAAGAGCCCCAGCGTCCGCCCGCCCGCGGCCTCCACCAGCTCCGCCAGCTCATCCATCATGTCGCCGCGCGTCCCTTCCCTCCCCGGCGGGGAGAGATGGCGCGCGACATAGAGAATGCCCTGCTTGCGGTAGTCGAAGGGCGAGCCGACATCGATGCCCTTCCACTGCGGGACGTCGTCGCCCTCCGTACCCTCCGGCGCCAGGCCGAGGGACGCGCCCACCCCGTTGAAGTCACCGCCGAGCTTGAGGGTGGCAGAGGTGAGCACCACCGAGCGGTCGGTGAACAGCTTCTCCCGCAGCAGCCCCGACACGGAGAGCGGGGCAACCCGCAGGGACGCGCCGAAGCGGTCGTGCCGCTCGTACCAGACGACGTCCCACTCGGAGCCGTTGGCGATCCGTTCCGCCACACCATGGATGGACTCCACCGACGCGAGCGCCTGTTTCCGTACGACGTCCTCGTCCTGCACGGATTTGTCGCGTGCCGAGCCGAGCGCCGAGATGACCGTACGGGCCGCGTCCCGCAGCGCCATCAGCGCGAAGCCGAGGTCCTCCGGGATCTCCTCCAGTCGGCCGGGAAGGGCCAGCTCCATCAGCCGCTCGAAGGTCTCGGCCGCCGTCTGGAGCGCGTCCGCCGCCTTCTCGTTCACCAGCTTCGCCGAGCGGCGTACGGCGCGGTGGACCTGCCCCGGGGTCAGCTCCCCGGTGGCCACCCCGGTGACCCGTGAGACCAGCTCATGGGCCTCGTCCACGATCAGCACCTCGTGCTGCGGCAGCACCGGGGCGCCCTCGATCGCGTCGATCGCGAGCAGCGCGTGATTGGTCACCACGACATCGGCGAGCTTGGCCCGCTCCCGCGCCAGCTCGGCGAAGCACTCCGCGCCGTACGCGCACTTCGACGCGGACAGGCACTCCCGGGACGAGACGGAGATCTGGGACCAGGCGCGGTCGGAGACGCCCGGTGTCAGGTCGTCCCGGTCGCCCGTCTCCGTCTCATCGGCCCAGTCCCGCATCCGCAGCAGGTCCTGGCCCAGCTTGCTGGTCGGCGCGGCGGCCTCGAACTGGTCGAAGAGGCCGTCCTCCTCGTCCTGCGGCACACCTTCGTGCAGCCGGTGCAGACAGAGGTAGTTGGACCGCCCCTTGAGCATGGCGAACTCGGGGCGGCGGCGCAGCAGCGGATGCAGCGCGTCGACCGTACGCGGCAGATCACGCTCCACGAGCTGGCGCTGGAGGGCGAGCGTCGCCGTGGCCACCACGACCCGCTCTCCGTGGGCCAGGGCCGGCACCAGATAGCCCAGGGACTTACCGGTGCCGGTACCGGCCTGGACGAGCAGGTGGGAGGGGTCGTCGATCGCTTGGGCGACGGCCTCGGCCATGGTGACCTGGCCTGGCCGTTCCACGCCGCCGACGGAGCTGACGGCGGCGTGGAGGAGCTCGGGGAGTGATGGCTTCGTCATAGCCCGACCACCCTACGGGGCGCCACTGACAACGATGCTCAATCGCTCGGTTGTACGACCGCGAGCGGGTTGGGCACCGTGCCGTGGACGGCGGCGTGCGGGCGGTCGGAGCGGTCCCGGTAACCGTCGAGATGCAGCCGGTTACGGTTGAGGCAGAGACGCTCGATACGCGGCGTGAGCAGGTCGAATGTCTCGAAGCGCTCCTTCAGCTCCGGGAACCTGGCCTGGTAGCGCAGAATCTCCGCCCGTACGAGGGACCAGAACACGTCCTCCGGCACGTCCAGTTGGTCGGCGCACAGCGGGGCCAGATAGCGGAAGACACCGACGAAGAGCCCTGAATGGATGAACTGCGGGAGAAAGCCGGGCTCCTCCGTGAGAAGCGTGTCCCTCACGTCGTCGGGCATCGCGTCGTGCTCCGGCAGCGGCCGGGCGCTGAGGTTCACATCGTCGACGAAGTCCTTCATCGCCAGCCGCACGGGCACGTCCTGGTCGTCGAAGACGACGATGGCGTTCTCGCCGTGCGGGGAGAAGACCGTCCCGTAGCGGTAGAGGAAGTGCAGCAGGGCGGGGAGCAGGGCCGCGAAGAGGCGGCGCAGCCACTCCTCGGGGCCGAGCCCGGAACGGGCCACCAGTTCGGCGGTGAACGCGCGGCCCGCCGGATCCGTATGGATGAGCGAGGCGAGCGTACGGGCGCGTTCGCCGGGGGCCAGCCGGGTCTGGAGGGGCTCGCGCCAGATCGTACCGAGCAGTTCCTTGTACTGGTACGGGACTTCGGGAAGGTGGTCGTAGAGAGGGTGCTCGACGGTCACGGAGGCGACTTCGCCGAGGAGGATCACCCGGCACTCGTCGCGGAGGAAGGGGTCCGCGTCGCGGACACCGTGCATCCAAGCGGTGACGGCGGGGGCGGCGAGGGTGCGTTCGGTGGGCAGTCCACGCCATACGAGGGTGTTGAGGATGGAGAGCGGCAGCTTGACCGTGTGCCGGTCGGGCCGCCGGACGTTGAGGAAGGTACGGATCGACTGCTGCGGCAGCCGGAGGTCGCCGTCGGTGGGGAGCGGGACGATCGCTCCCCCGGCTATGGCGGGCGCGTAGAGCTGGAGCAGCACTTCCTCCCACTGCCAGGGGTGGACGGGCAGGTAGAGGTAGGCGGTGGGGTCGAGGCCCCGGTCCCTGAGCACGGTGTCGAAGCGTTCGCGCACGGCGTCGTCGAGTTCGAGCGCGTAGAGCTGGTCCGGGGTGGCGAGCGAGGCGACGCCCCGGTAGCTGGCGAGGGTGGTGGAGACCGCGATCCAGGGGAGGGTGGCCGGGGTGCGGCCCTCGGGCGCCCAGCGGTCCGCGTCGGTGGCGGAGAACCCGACGCGGCCCTTGTTGAGGACGATCCAGGGGTGGCCGGTCTGGTGTCCTTCCAGCTCCGCGTAGCCGAGGTCGGCGAGTTCCGCGGCGCTCAGGGCGGTGTGGTCGAGCTTGGCGTCGGCGGCGAGCGTGGTGGTGAGTTCCCGGACGAGATGGCCGAGGGTGGTGCCGTCCAGCCCGAGCAGGCGCCGCGCCAGCAGCAGGAAGCGCAGGGGGTCGGTGAAGGGCCGGTCGTCGCGCCGTACGGAGCCGGGGTCGACGCGCCAGTGGCCGTACGCGCCGCGCTGGGCCCGGAAGGTGAGCGTCCCGCCGTCGTCGAGGGTGACGGCGTGATGCCCGGGGCCGCTCCCGGACCCGGGCGCCGGTACGGGCTCGGGATCGATGATCCCCTCGTACGCGAACTCCCCGAGCGTCTTGGCGAGCAGACGGCCGGCCGCGCGCTCCCACGCGGCCGGGTTCAGCTCGGGCGGTGCGAAGAGCGCGACCGGGGTGGCCATGGAACCGCTGGGGTCGGTGGAGTCAGTGGTGACAGGGGTGACAGGAGGGGTGGAGGAGGCGGGCGATGCGGGCGAAGCAGGGGAGGTCGGCACGAGGACTCCTCGGGGAGGGAACCGATGGGGCGGGAGCGGGACGTACAGGGGCGGCGGGCGGGGCGGTCCGCGTGAGCGGATCCGAGGGGACGTACGGGGCCGGGGGAACGGCGGATCATTCACAGAAGGTCGCGCAGAGCACGGTCACGGACCATGAGGGCGGCGCGTTTGTCCGGCAGGTCGATCTCAGCGGCGAAGCGGAAGCCGGCGCCGAGGAAAGCGGAGACGGAGGGGGTGTTGCGCAGATCGGGTTCGGCGACGACCCGCGCGCACCGGGGCCGGTGGTCGAGGACCAGATCGGCGACGGCCCTCAGCAGGATGGTGCCGACCCCGCGGCCCCGGTGCGCGGCACCGCCGAGCAGCAGATGGATCCCGGTGTCATGGGGGCGCGCGGGGTAGTGGCGCGCGAGGGAGTCGAGGTCGGCGCGGTACAGCTCCCAGTAGCTCATGGGGGCCCCGTCGAGCGCGCCGAGGAAGGGGACCGTGCGTCCGTCGCCGTCGAGTTGCGGCCGCAGATGGGCTTCGGTGACGGTGTCCGGGCCCGGGAGGTGCCAGAACGCGGCGACTGCCGGATCGTTCATCCACTCGCTGACCAGGGCGAGGTCGCGCTCCATACGGACGGGTACGAGCTGGAAGACCCCGGCGGCGGTGGCCACGGGGCCCCAGTCCGCCGGGGCATCGAGCAGATCACCGGTGGGGGCGTCGTCGGACGGTGGGGTCACGGCTGTCGGATCGCCCTCTCCGAGCAGTGCGACGCGTTCATCGGACGGTCTCGGGTCGAGGGTGTCCCCGGCGGCCCCGCGCGTGGGTGATCCGGGGCCGGTTCCGGTGTCGGTGCTCGCTTCGGTGGAAGGCACAGTGGCGCTCTCCTCTCAGCAGTTCTGACGGTTCCTCATGGTGCGTCACTCACGCAGGGGGTTGGTGAGAGTGACGTAGACGGACTGGGTGTCCACCGGGCCGACGAGTTCGTCCAGGCCGTGCAGCCGGGTGAGCAGGTTGGCCTTGCAGCGGAGCGTGGCGCTCTCCAGGAGCAGGCCGGGCAGGGGCGAGCCGAGGTCCGCCGCGCCGGCCAGGAAGCGCCGGAGCGCCGCGATGAGGACGCGCTCGTCGGCGAGGCCCTGGGAGCCGAAGGCGCCGATCAGGCCGAGGACGTTGTTGATGCCGAGGTAGTAGGCGAAGCGTTCGTCGGTGACGGCGTCGGAGACGAAGGTGTCGCTGACGGATCCGATGCCGGGGAGCCTGCGCTCCAGCGCGGCACGGTGGGACTCGCGGAAGTAGTAGCCCTGGTTGTCGCGGTAGCGTCCGCCGACGGGCCAGCCCGCCGGGTCGAGGATGACCAGGGTGTTCTGCTGGTGCGCCTCCAGGGCGATCCCGGCCGTACCGTCCAGCCAGAGCACGGGGCGTACGACCTGGTCCAGGTAGCGCAGGAACCACTCGGCGGCGACGGCGCCCTTGGAGCGGCCGGTGCGGGCCGCGAGCCCGGAGACGATCTCGGCCAGCCGCGAGTACATCCCGGTACGGCCGGGGTACGGGCGCGGCGCGGTCAGTCCCGCGATGCAGACGGCGTCGTCCGCCGGCCCGAACGGGTTGTGGCGGAGCATGACGTCGAGTCCGGTGACGGCTTCGCCCTCCGTGGTGTCCACGGCGAGCCAGGCGGGGTCGCGGACGATGTCGAAGGCGGGGTGCGCGGCCCCCCACTCCTTGCCGAGGCCGCTGCGCAGCAGCCGGTGGACCTCGACGCCGCGGTGGAGTTCCTTGCGGAGGTTCTCCCGGCGGGAGTTGGTGATGCGGACACCGAGGGAGAGCTTGAGCATGGCGGGGGCGCCGGGGCGGTGCACCGTGCGGATGGAGGAGGTGGGGTGCCAGGGGGCTCCCTGGGGCCCGAGGTCGTGCAGGAGGCCGGCGTCGAGGAGCTGCCGTACGGCAGGACGGTGGGTCAGCTCCCGGGCCTGCCAGGGGTGCAGGGGCAGCGCGACGGTGTTCTCGGGAAGGGAGTGGTCGCCGAGGAGCCGGGCCGTGAGTACGTCGGCGGGCAGGACGCGGCCCTGTTCGGTCCAGGCCGAGTCGGTGGCGAGTACGGAGCGGTCGACGGCCATCCAGTGGAGCGGGAAGGAGCCGCGCAGCTCCGGTGAGTAGAGGCGGGCTTCCGACTCGGAGAGCCCTTCCCTGCTCTTGGGCGTGGGGTGCAGGGGGTGTCCGAGGAGCAGGGACTGCTCGGCGGTGAGGAACGGGTCGGCGTCGGTGTCGGGTTCGGGGCGTGCGCGCCGGTCGGCGAGGAAGTCGGCGGTGTGCCCGAGCGAGTTGGCGACCCGGCCCACCAGGTCGGCGCCCTGGTAGCGGCCCGACTCGCGGCCGAGGAGCGCGGCCACGGTGACGGCCTCGGCGGCGGGGGCGTCCTGCGGGCCGCCTTCCAGGAAGGGCATGCCGAGGCGGTGCCAACCCGTCGCGGACCAGTGGTGCACGGGGACGAGGAGGGCGGTGCCGCTGGCGTCGAGCGGGACGCGCAGCACCGTACCGTCGGGGCGGGGCAGCCCGGTCTCCCGGATCCAGCAGCGCAGCAGGTTCTCGGTGGCCGCGGCGTCGGCGGCCTTCCGCGGGTCGGGGTGGTCGAGGTGGTCGGTGTACGCGACGGCCGCAGCGGGCGCTGAGGGGCCCGACAGGGCGGCGGGGCCGGGGAGTTGCCCGTCGGATCCCCCCGCGGCCTGCCGTGGCACCGTGACCGACTCCGCGGTGGGGGGAGGGCCGTCGGCCCCGGACGCGTCGGGTGAGGGAGTGGTGTTCACGGTGGGGGCTTCCTTGTGAGGGGGCGGGGTCAGCGGGACAGACCGGCTTCTTTTCGGCGGGGCACGGCGTCCGCGTCGCGGCGCGCGACTCCCGCTTCGCGGTGCGCGGCGCGGCCGGCCGCGGCGAGGGCGGCGTCGAGTGCGCCGGCGAAGCGGTCGAGGACCGCGGCGGCCTGTTCGTCGGTGAGGGTGAGCGGTGGGAGCAGCCGTACCACGGACGCCCGGCGCCCGCCGAGTCCGACGATGAGGCCGCGACGGAGACACTCCTGCTGGACGGCGGCCGCGAGTGCGGGGGCCGGCGGGGCAGGATCGCCGGCTGCCGGGGCGACGAGTTCCACACCGATCATGAGACCACGTCCGCGTACGCCGCCGACGCGGGGGTGGCGGGCCGTCAACTCCCGCAGCCGTCCCAGCAGGTGCGTGCCGAGGAGCGCGGCGCGCTCGGCGAGCCGGTGCTCCCGTACGTAGGCCAGCGTGGCCGCGCCCGCCGCCATCGCGAGCTGGTTGCCGCGGAAGGCGTCGGTCCGGCCGTCGGGCAACGGGACGTCCAGGTCCGCGTGATGGACGATGACGGCCAGCGGGAGGGAGCCGCCGATCGCCTGGGACATCACCATGACGTCGGGGGTGATCCCGCTGTGTTCCACGGCCCAGAACGCGCCGGTCCTTCCCACCCCTGTCCTCGTCTCGTCGGCGATGAGCGGAATGGAACGGTCCGCCGTGATCCGGCGCATCGCGCGCAGCCACGCGTCGGGCGCGGGGATCACCCCGCCCTCGTCCTGGACCGGTTCGAGGATCATCGCGGCGGGGGCGAGCGGCCCGCCCCGGGCGTCGAACAGGTCCGCCGTCCACCCGTCGTGGTCGGCCCCCGTGAAGGTGAGCACGCCCTCGCGGCCGGTGGCGGTACGGGCGAGGGCGAGCGCGCTCCCGACGGCGTCGGCGGCCGTGGGACCGCAGAACCGGACCCGGGCACCGGCGGCGAACCCGGCCGGGAGCGTGGCGAGGAGTTCGGCGGTGAAGGCGTCCTTGACGGGGGTGGACAGGTCGGGGACGTGCAGCGGGGCGCCGGAGTCCAGGACCTTCCTGATCGCCTCCAGGACGACCGGATGGTTGTGTCCGAGGGCGAGGGTGCCCGCCCCTGACAGGCAGTCCAGGTAGCGCCGGCCGTCGGCTCCCTCGATCGTCAGCCCCCGGGCGCGCACGGGGACGACGGGCAGGGAGCGCGCGTAGGTACGGGCCGACGGTTCGCGCGGGGTCTGGCGGCGCAGGCTGCCCGCGTGGGCGACGGTCGGCGCCGCCGGAGCTGGTTCGGTCACGGCCACAGCGATCGGTCCTCCCGTAGGCATCGTTCGGTCCCCCGTCAGTACGGCGCCCGCTTCCCGAATGTTCGACGGCGCACCGCGGCCGGGGCCCGTCGTACGTACCAACGACGCCCCGCGCCGGGGATCACGGGGCAGCCGGAAGATCCTTGCGCCGAGAACGGGGGCTCCGCCCGACGTCGTTCCCACGGAGCCGCGGCCCTGCCGACACCGTCCTGACGAAACCGCGGCCTGGTCCGACGCCGTTCCCCGCGGGAACCGCGGCCCTGCCCGACGCCGTCCCCAACGACACCGGCATAGTGGGGGCGCGTCCCGGCTCCGGTCGCCGTCGCCGGGTGCGCCACATGTGCTCCTTATGTTCAGAACCGTCCAGAAGTCCCGGGGGGATATCTCCATGCGATCCATACGTCCGACGCTCGCCGCTCGCCGCGGAAGGAGCACGCGGCGCAGAACCTCCCCCGCTCTCGCCGCCGTGTCGATCGCCGCGGCCCTCGCGCTGACGGCCACGGGCTGCGGCCCCGACGAGGACCAGGCCGCCGCGCAGGCGAGCGAGTCCGCCGCGGCCGCCGCCGACGGCAAGATCACGATTCCTGACGATCTCAAGGACCGGCTCAAGGAGCACGGGATCGACATGGACAAGTGGCGGGGCGGTGAGTGGAAGAACTGGGACCGCGAGACCTGGCTGCGTGAGGCCAAGGACTTCGTCAACCCGATCATCGAGGGCCTCTGGGACCCGGACCGGATGCGGGACGCGGAGAAGCCGCCGGAGAAGTCCGTGGACGACCAGGACATCTCCGGTGACGCCGGCGTCACCGACCCGGAGCCGGCGCCGGTCACCGCGCGGGCGGTGAGCGCGCCGTACGGCGAGAACGCGGCGCAGGCGGGCAAGTTGTTCTTCGACGGGCCCGAAGGTTCGATGGTCTGCTCGGCGACCGTGGTCGAGGACCCCGCGAACCCCGGCAAGTCCAACATGGTCTGGACGGCCGGTCACTGCGTGCACTCCGGCAAGAGCGGCGGCTGGTACCGGAACATCGCGTTCGTGCCCTCGTACAACGACAGCGCGCTGTCGACGGCCGAGCTGGAGACCGCGTCCAAGGAGCGGATCGCTCCGCACGGGGTGTGGTGGGCCGACTGGGCGCAGACCTCCGCGCAGTGGATCGCCCAGGGCGGTCCGACCGGCGGGCAGGGCGCGTCGTACGACTTCGCGGTCATCCATGTCACCCCGGAGAAGGGCGGTTCGGGCACGTCCCTGGAGGAGACGGTCGGTTCGGCGCTGCCGGTGGAGTTCAACGCCCCGGCGACCCCGGACATCACCGCCATGACGGCGACCGGCTACCCGGCGGCGCCGCCGTACGACGGCCAGAAGCTCTTCCAGTGCGAGGACAAGCCGGGCCGGCTGTCGCTGACGGCGGATGACCCGACGATGTACCGCGTGGGCTGCACCATGACCGGTGGTTCCTCGGGCGGCGGCTGGGTCGCGGCCGGCCAGGACGGCAAGCCCGCCCTGGTTTCCAACACCTCCATCGGCCCGGTCACCGCGGGGTGGCTGGCGGGGCCGCGCCTCGGCGACGTGGCGAAGAACGTCTTCGACGGCGTCAGCAAGAAGTTCGCGGGCCGGTGAGCGGTCGCGGACGCGCCTCGCGGGGCGCGCCCGCCGCCGCCGGACATCCGGACGGACCCCCGGAACCGAACGGAGGCCCGCCCCCTCGTATCGATGAGGGGGCGGGCCTCCGCCCATGAGTACGCCGGTACCCCGTGTACGTACGGTCGCCGTCCGGGCGGTGCCGTCCGCTCCGCGCCGATCGCGTCAGTGAGCCACCGGCACGTACGGAGCGAGCGCGGCGGCCAGTTCCTCGTGGACGCGGGCCTTGAGCAGCGTGCCCTCCGGGGTGTGTTCCTCGGACAGCACCTCGCCGTCGGCGTGCGCCCGTGAGACAAGGGCGCCCTGCGTGTACGGCAGCAGCACCTCGACCTCGACCTGGGGCCGGGGCAGCTCCGCGTCGATCAGCGCGAGCAGCTCCGTGACGCCCTCGCCGGTGCGCGCGGAGACGGCGATCGCGTCGCGCTCCGTGCGCAGCAGCCGCTGGAGGACCAGCGGATCGGCCGCGTCCGCCTTGTTGATCACGACGATCTCGCGTACGTCCACCGCGCCGACCTCACGGATCACCTCGCGTACGGCGGCGAGCTGCTCCTCCGGCACGGGGTGCGAGCCGTCCACCACGTGCAGGATCAGGTCGGAGTCACCGACCTCCTCCATCGTGGAACGGAACGCCTCGACCAGGTGGTGCGGCAGATGGCGGACGAAGCCGACCGTGTCGGCCAGCGTGTAGAGCCGGCCGCTCGGGGTCTCGGCCCGCCGGACGGTCGGGTCGAGGGTGGCGAACAGCGAGTTCTCCACCAGGACGCCCGCGCCGGTGAGCCGGTTGAGCAGGGACGACTTGCCCGCGTTGGTGTACCCGGCGATGGCCACCGAGGGCACCTTGTTGCGGCGCCGCTCCTGCCGCTTGATCTCCCGGCCGGTCTTCATCTCCGCGATCTCCCGGCGCATCTTCGCCATCTTCTCGCGGATCCGCCGCCGGTCCGTCTCGATCTTGGTCTCACCGGGACCGCGGGTGGCCATGCCACCACCGCCGCCGCCACCCATCTGCCGGGAGAGCGACTGACCCCAGCCGCGCAGCCTCGGCAGCATGTACTGCATCTGGGCGAGTGCGACCTGAGCCTTGCCCTCACGGGACTTGGCGTGCTGGGCGAAGATGTCCAGGATCAGGGCCGTGCGGTCGACGACCTTGACCTTGACGACGTCTTCGAGGTGGATGAGCTGGCCGGGGCTCAGCTCACCGTCGCAGACGACGGTGTCGGCGCCGCTCTCCTCCACGATGTCCCGCAGCTCCTGGGCCTTGCCGGAGCCGATGTACGTCGCCGAGTCGGGCTTGTCGCGACGCTGGAACACCCCGTCGAGCACGAGCGCGCCCGCCGTCTCGGCGAGGGCGGCCAGCTCCGCGAGGGAGTTCTCCGCGTCCTGCATGGTCCCCGAGGTCCAGACACCGACCAGCACCACGCGCTCCAGGCGCAACTGCCGGTACTCGACCTCGGTGACGTCTTCGAGCTCCGTGGAGAGGCCCGCCACGCGCCGCAGCGCGGCCCGCTCCGAGCGGTCGAGCTGATCGCCGTCCCGCTCTCCGTCGATCTCGTGGCTCCAGGCGACGTCCTCTTCCATCAGGGCATCGGCCCGAAGGCTTTCCGTGCGGGTGTCCGCGAAATTCTGCGTGTCCTGGGAAGGGGAGGAAGAGGAGGTCATTGGATCCTTACGTCGAAAGAAAGTCCGATACGTCAGTCACAACGCGTGACGGCCAGGAATGATTCCCGGCCGCCTCGCCGACTCGTCGATGGTGGCACGGTTCCGCCCGGCCGTCACTCCGGTTTCGCGGGTCTTCGCGGCGGTGGGCGGGTCGCTGCGCCAGTCGGAGTGGCCGGGCATCGGCGGGGTCGTCCGCCCGTACAGCCACGCCGTGAAGAACGCGGACAGGTCACGCCCCGCGACCTCGGACGCCAGCGCGGTGAAGTCCGCCGTGGTCGCCGTTCCGTCCCGGTGGACGCGTACCCAGTCGCGCTCCAGCAGCTCGAAGGCGTCCGTCCCGATCTCCTGTCGCAGCGCGTACAGGACGAGGGCGCTGCCGTCGTAGACGACCGGCCGGAAGAGGCTGATCTGGTCCCCCGGTGTCGGCGGCTTCGGGGCCGCGGGCGGGCCGCCGTCCGCGCGCCAGCCGTCGGACCGCCGGTAGGCGTCCCTCATCCGGGTCTCCAGCGCCTTGCCGCCGTGCTCCTGCGCGTACCGGGCCTCGTACCAGGTGGCGTGTCCTTCGTTGAGCCAGAGGTCCGACCAGGTGTGCGGGCTGACGCTGTCCCCGAACCACTGGTGGGCCAGTTCGTGGACCATGACCGAGTCGACGTACCACTCGGAGAAGGCGGAGCCGGTGAACAGGGAGCGTTCGAAGAGCGAGAGGGTCTGCGTCTCCAGTTCGAAGCCGGTGTCGGCGCCTGCGATCAGCAGGCCGTACGTCTCGAAGGGGTACGTCCCGACCTGCCGCTCCATCCACCGGATCTGGTCGGGGGTCTTCTTGAGCCAGGGTTCCAGCAGGTCGCGGTCGGCGGCGGGCACCACGTCGCGTACGGGGAGGCCGCCGGGGCCCTCGCGGTGCAGGACGGCCGAGTCACCGATGGAGACCTGTGCCAGTTCCGTCGCCATGGGGTGCTGGGTGCGGTAGACGAAGGTGGTGCGGGTGCCGTGGCGCCTCTTCCCCACGGGAAGACCGTTGGCGACCGCCGTCAGCCGTTCGGGCACGGTGATCCGGAAAGTGAAGTACGCCTTGTCGGCGGGGTGGTCGTTCCCGGGGAAGACCCGGTGGCCGGCGTCCGCCTGGTTGGCCATCGCCAGCCCGTCGGTGGTCCGCACCCAGCCGCCGCCCTCTCCGCCCGGGTCGCTGGTGTGGTGGACGGTGATCCTCATCCGTTCGCCCTCGTCGACCTCCTCGGCCGGCGTGATCACCAGGTCCTCCCCGGCCGTCGTGAACTCCGCCGCCGCTCCGTCGACGTCGACGGAACGGACCTCACCGTGGGTGAAGTCGAGGTTGATCCGGTCCAGGCGCCGGGTCGCCTTCGCGTCGATCCTGGTGATCGAGTCCAGGGGCTTGCCATGGTCACCGGTGTAGGTGAAGGCGAGATCGTAGGTGAGGACGTCGTAACCGGGGTTGCCCAGGTACGGGAAGAGCGGATCCCCGATGCCGAGCGGCTCGGGCGGGGGCAGGGTCGCGGCGACGAGGGTGGCCGAGGCGGCGGCCAGCAGGGCGGCGCGCAGTCGGCGTGAGGTGGAGAGCATTGACAGCACGAACCACGGCTACCAGCGGCTGCCCGGCGCGCGGCGACGGCGCGCACCGCCTCCACCCGAAAGGGGCAGCTCATGGGCGGGGGCCGCCGCCGGATGCCCCGTCACACGAGGTTGACGGCGGGTGAGTTCCTGAAGGGTCCCGGAGAGCCGGAGGAGGACTCAGTTGGTGTAGTTCTTGTTGT
>NZ_JBHZEJ010000107.1:0-18592 GCF_042756365.1 Streptomyces sp. NPDC059092 | reverse complement strand
GCCCGTTCTCATGGCCCGGGCCGGGGGCGACTGCCCCGGCCCGGAGTCCGACCGGCCTGGCCGGTCAGGGGGTCCGTCTGGCCCCTAGCGCGTCGGCGACCGGCTCCACGGCCGTGCTGACCCGGGTGTAGACCCCCGGGTTACCCGCCCGTCCGCAGCCGCTGCCCCAGGAGACGAGCCCGATGAGCCGCCCCTCGGCCACCAGCGGCCCGCCGCTGTCGCCCTGGCAGGCGTCGTGCCCGCCCGCGGGGTCACCCGCGCAGAGCATCGTGGTGGCCTCGTAACGGCCTCCCTGGGCCCCTGAGCCGCCCGGGTAGGCCCGCTCGCACTCCGAGTCCCTGAGGACCGTGACGGGCGCTGAGCGCAGCGCCTCGGCGTATTCACCGCCGCCCGTGGTGTCACCCCAGCCGTAGACCGCGGCGCCTGTGCCGGGAGCGGTGGCGGTGTCGTCCGGCTCCGCCGGCCGGATCGCGTACGCCGCGGGCAGCGCCTTCGACAGGGTCAGCACCGCGAGGTCCGCCGCGTTCGTCCCCGGGGCGTACGCCGGGTCGACGAGGACGGAGCGTACGGGCACCTCGCGCCCTCCCTTGCCGCGCAGCCGCTCGCGCCCGGCGATGACCCGCAGGTCGCTCACGGACTCCGGAGCCGCGCCGAGGACGTCCCGGCCCATGCAGTGGGCGGCGGTCAGCACTTTCGTCGGCGCCACCACCACACCTCCGCAGAACTGGCCCGCCCGCGTTCCCCCGAAACGGTCCCGGCTGGAGAGGGCGACGACCCAGGGGTTGTCCTCGACCCGGACCGGTTTCCCTCCGATGATCACGCTGTCGGCGGTGGCGGGGGCGGGCGTGCCGAGGGGCAGCAGGGCCCCCGCGGCGATCACGGCCAGACCTCCGGTCAGCACGCGGGCAAGGGAACGACGCATACGGTCTCCTGACTCTCCGGTGGACAGCGATCTACCCAGAGTCAGCCACGCGGGCGGGTCCCGCACCCCCGCGCACGAGTGAGGACCCGGATGTCTGGTGGCATCCGGGTCCTCACTCGTGCTTCGCACGCCCTCCGGCGTACCCGGACCGGTCCGGGTACGGGACCCGGTCCGACCGCGCCGTCGGGCGGCGCCGACTAGTCCAGGTAGTCGCGCAGGACCTGCGACCGGGACGGGTGGCGCAGCTTCGACATCGTCTTCGACTCGATCTGGCGGATGCGCTCACGCGTCACCCCGTAGACCTTGCCGATCTCGTCCAGCGTCTTGGGCTGGCCGTCGGTGAGACCGAAGCGCATCGAGACCACGCCCGCCTCCCGCTCGGAGAGCGTGTCGAGCACCGAGTGGAGCTGCTCCTGGAGGAGGGTGAAGCTCACGGCGTCGGCCGGGACGACCGCCTCGGAGTCCTCGATGAGGTCACCGAACTCGCTGTCACCGTCCTCGCCGAGCGGGGTGTGCAGGGAGATCGGCTCACGACCGTACTTCTGGACCTCGATGACCTTCTCGGGGGTCATGTCGAGTTCCTTGGCCAGCTCCTCCGGGGTGGGCTCGCGGCCCAGGTCCTGGAGCATCTGGCGCTGCACGCGCGCGAGCTTGTTGATGACCTCGACCATGTGCACCGGGATACGGATGGTGCGGGCCTGGTCGGCCATGGCGCGGGTGATGGCCTGCCGGATCCACCAGGTGGCGTACGTGGAGAACTTGTAGCCCTTGGTGTAGTCGAACTTCTCGACCGCGCGGATCAGACCCAGGTTGCCCTCCTGGATCAGGTCCAGGAAGAGCATGCCGCGGCCGGTGTAACGCTTGGCCAGCGAGACGACCAGCCGGAGGTTGGCCTCCAGCAGGTGGTTCTTGGCGCGGCGACCGTCCTCGGCGATGATCTCCAGCTCGCGCTTGAGCTTGGGCGCGAGCTTGTCGGAGTTGGCCAGCTTGTCCTCGGCGAAGAGACCGGCCTCGATGCGCTTGGCCAGCTCGACCTCCTGCTCCGCGTTGAGGAGCGGGACCTTGCCGATCTGCTTCAGGTAGTCCTTGACGGGGTCGGCGGTGGCTCCGGCGACGGCGACCTGCTGCGCGGGTGCGTCGTCCTCGTCGTCGTCGGAGAGGACGAAGCCCTTGTTCTCGCCCTCGGTCTCCTCCTCCTCGCCCTTTCCTGCCTGGATCTCCTCGGTCGGCTCGTCGCCGTCGACGACCTCGTCGGAGTCCTTCTTGCCCGCGGTCTTCTTCGCCGTCGTCTTCTTGGCGGCGGTCTTCTTGACGGTCGCCTTCTTCGCGACCGTCTTCTTGGCCGCCGCCTTCTTGGCGGGGGCGCCGGATTCGTCGGCGGCGACGCTCTCCGCCGTCGGGGCGGCGGTGGCCGCGACGGTCCTGGTCACGGTCGTCTTGGCCGTGACGGTCTTGGTGGCGGTGCGCTTGACCGGGCTCTTCGCTGCGACGCTCTTGCGGGTGCGCTTGGGCGACTCCGCGGCACTGACCATCAGCGTCACACCCTCTTCCTCGAGGATCTGGTTGAGGCTGCGCAGAACATTCTTCCACTGGGTTGGCGGAATCTGGTCGGCCTCGAAGGCGCGACGCACGTCATCGCCGGCGATCTGCCCATCAGCCTTTCCCCGCTCGATGAGCGCCATCACAGACTCGGACTCGGCGATCTCCGGCGGGAGCGTACGGGATGTGCTGGCCGACACGAACAACCTCTCGGAACGATGGAAACGGCTTCCGGCCCCGCCCATGATCGGGCCGGAGCCGACGACCGTCGGCTGGGGATGTCGCCGACGTCGCGGGCTGGGCCTCGGAGCTGAACACAGCGCCACTTCTGGCGCTCGCATTCCCTCCTCGGCCGTACCTCTTAGGTCATCGCCCTGCCTCCAGGAGTGTTACGCCCAATCCACGTGGCCCGAGTCACACCCCATTTGCGGCAAAGCGGCCAGAAGCGGGATTCACCGTCCCACCGTCGCGTCGCCGGACCTCCGGGTCCGGCGACACACGACGCGTACATCCCCGTACGCCCTGGCCCCGGGGAGCGCTCAGTGCTCGCGCGGCGCCGGCACGACACGCTCCACATCGGGCTGGACGGTGAGAAGTTGGCGCATGGCCGACTCCGCCGCGTGGGCGTCCCCGGAAGCGAGGGCGTCGGCGATCCGCGCGTGATGGTCGAGCGACGCCTCGGTGGGGCGGTCACAGCCGGTGACCGGGCCGCCCGAGACCTGGAGCGCGGCGGACACGATCCCCGAAAGGTGCTCCAGCATCCGGTTGCCGGCGAGCTGGATCAGCAGGGAGTGATATTCGGCGTCCGCCCGCGCGAAGGTGATCGCGTCCCCCTGGGCGAGGGAGTGGCCCATGATCCCGACCATGTCCGCGAGGCGCTGCTGCACATCGGCCCGGCCGTGGCCGGCCGCCAGCCGCGCGGCGAGGGGCTCGATCGTCCAGCGCAGTTCACTCAGCTCACGGCGCTGGTCGTCGCGCTGCGGCCCGAAAGCTCGCCATTCGATGATGTCGGGGTCGAGCAGATTCCAGTCACTGACCGGGCGGACCCGGGTGCCGACATTGGGCCGGGCGCTCACGAGCCCCTTCGCCTCAAGAACGCGCAGCGACTCCCGCACCACCGTGCGGGAGACCTCGAAGCGCTGGCCGATCTCCTCGGGGACGAGCGGCCGGTCGGCGCCCAGATCACCGGAGACGATCATCTGTCCGAGCTGCTGGACGAGTTGGCCGTGCAGTCCGCGACCCCGGCTGCTCGTCGTACGCCGTGCCACCCGGCCCAGATCGGTGTCGGCGCCGTCCCAGACGGGTGCGGCCATACGGTCGGCGCCGGGCGCCTCGGCAAAGGGGTAGCGGTCGAGGGCACCCGGCTCGGCGAGGCCGGACTCGGCGGAGCGGGCGGCGGTCATCATGGTGTGCGCAAGGGTACTCACGCATCCTTTGTCGGCGTTGCTTCCGTGCGCCTTGAGGTCTTTGGTGAAAAGCACACGAAAGGGTGATCGGCGCCCGTCCTTCGATTGACGCCTTATCGGAAAGAAGTGGGCTTTATCAGGGGAGTTACCGCCATGACATGACTCTCCGGTCGTACGCGGTCACCAACGGGCCCTGCGGCGAAGCCCGGTGAGCAGATACGCGCAGAGCAGGGCCGACAGCGACAGGGTGAGCGCCGCCGCGACCGGCTGGGCCGCGAGTCTGAACGTCGCCGTCAGCCACTGGTCCGCCTGGTGCGGCCAGAGGGGCCAGGCCATGTCGCGCAGCCTGCCGGGGAGTCCGGCGGCCGAGCGCACGGAGGGCCCGGCGAACGCCTTCTGGAGCAGCGGGACGACCAGGGTCGGTACGGCGACGACGGCGGCCAGGCCGGCGATCGCGATCCGGAAGACCCCGGCACCGAGCAGCCCGGCCCAGGCGCAGCCGACCGCGAGCCCGGTCCAACCGGTCGCCAGGGAAGCCCAGTTGTCCGGTACGGGGACGGCGTCGGCGCCGTACACGAGGCGGAGCGCCGCGCCGTCGGCCAGCACCGCGAGGAGCGCGAGGAGCAGGGCCACGCCGGCCGTGACGGCGAGCTTGGCGAGGAGCAGGGCGAGACGGCGCGGGACGGTGCCGCGCGCTGCCGCGAGGGTGGGGTGGCGGAACTCGTCACCGAAGGAGAGCGCGCCGATCAGGCCGGCGCCGAGGACGGCGGGCGGCAGCGGCAGGATCGCCGGCCAGGCGGCGAGCAGTCCGGGCAGCGGGGTCCCGCCGGTGCGGCCGAGGAGGACGGCGAGGGCGACGGAGGCGAGGAGCACGGCGGCCATGATCAGCGGAGCGGTCCGTACGCCGAACATCCGGCGCAGTTCGTAGCGGACGGGCCGGAGCGGGGAACGTGCCGGGCGGCCCGGCAGGGGCGGCGGGAGCGCGGCGGGCCCGTCGGTACGGGTTCCCGTACGCCCCTCCGTACGGGCCTGGGGTGCGGGGGCGGCGGGGCCGGGCACGGAGCCGGACAGGGACGCGGGAACGGATGCGGATACGGACCCGGGTGATGGTGCCGGGTCGGGCCCCGGGCCCGTGTCCCCGGTCTCGTCGGCGAGCCGATGGACGAGGACGCCGTGCCGGAAGGCGGTCTCCCCGATCTCCGGGCAACTGCTGCCGTAGACGGTGAGCAGGCCGCCGGACTCGGCGACCACCTCGACGGAGCGCCGTGCCGCACGGGCCTCCCGGCTCAGGGCGTCGGCGAGCCGGGCGGCGTGCGGGGTCCTGACGGCGACACGGGGCCGCAGCCGGGTGCGGGCGAAGGCGACGGTGTCCTGGTCGGCCACGAGACGGCCCTCGTCGAGGGTGACGACCCGGTCGGAGAGGCGGGCGGCCTCCTTGGGGTCGTCCGTGGTGTAGAGCACGGTGCCGCCCTGGCCCGCGTGGGCGCGCAGCAGTCCGTGCAGCCAGCTCTTCTCACGCGGCGAGAGCTCCGCGGACGGCGCGTCGAGCAGCAGGGTGTGCGGGTCGCCCAGCAGGGCGACGGCGAGGCCGAGCCTGCGGTCCGTACCGAGCGACAGGGCGCCGAGCCGTTCGTCGCCGAGGGGGGTGAGCCCGACGACGTCGAGGAGTTCGTCGGCGCGGGAGGCGGGCACACCGGCGGCGGCGCAGACCAGCTTGAGCTGGCCGCGGATGGTACGCGCGGGATGGCCGGGCACATCGCCGAGGAGGACCCCGATCTCGCGCGGCGGACGGGCGACGCGATGGAGCGGACGGCCGCGGAAGTAGGTGACTCCGCGGCCCGGTTCGAGTTCGAGCATCAGACGGAGCGCGGTGGTCTTGCCCGCGCCGGGGGCGCCGAGGAGCGCCGTGACCGAGCCCGGCCGCGCCTCGAAGGTCAGATCGTCCACCGCGGGCGGGAGGTCTCGACGGGGGGAACTGGTCAGTCCGATGGCCTGGAGCATCGCTTCTCTCGCGGGGAGGTGAGCCCGCTCGACGACAGCGGGTACCGCAGCACGATAACGCGATATGTCCGATTTGCCAGGTAAGGGCGGTCATTCGAGTCTCCGCCCGTCGAATCCCCCCTGCTCGGTCTCCCCCGCCGGACCTTCGGGGTCAGACCTCGGGGCGCAGCATCGGCGGATTGAGTACGGTCGCACCGCCGGCCCGGAACAGCTGTGCGGGCCGGCCGCCCTGACGGGTGGTGGTCCCCCCGGACGGGACCAGGAAGCCGGGGGTGCCGGTGACCTTGCGGTGGAAGTTGCGGGGGTCGAGCACGACGCCCCACACCGCCTCGTACACCCTGCGCAACTCGCCGACGGTGAACTCGGACGGGCAGAACGCCGTGGCGAGCGAGGAGTACTCGATCTTGGAGCGGGCCCGCTCCACCCCGTCCGCGAGGATCCGCGCGTGGTCGAAGGCGAGTTGCGCGGGCTGCTCGTCCTCCCGGGCGAATCCGCCCTCCTTGCTGAGCAGCGCGTCGACCGGGGCCCAGCGCGCGCTGTTGGCGTCTCCCCCGGCCCGGGGCGCGGGCAGGTCGGGCGAGAGCGCGAGGTGCGCCACGCTGACCACCCGCATCCGGGGATCGCGCCCGGGATCGCCGTACGTGGCGAGCTGTTCGAGGTGGGCGGCGTTCCCGGGCGCCGGGGAGACCGGGTCGTGGGCACAGAGCCCGGTCTCCTCGACCAGTTCGCGCGCCGCGGCGCCCGCCAGGTCCTCGTCGGCCTTCACGAAGCCGCCGGGCAGCGCCCACCGCCCCTGGAACGGCGGCTCACCGCGCCGCACGACCAGTGCGCAGAGCGCGTGACGGCGCACGGTGAGCACCACCAGATCGACGGTGACAGCGAATGCCGGGTAGGCCGAGGGGTCGTAGGGCGACATGCCGCGATCTTAGTCGTCTGCCTGACGATAAACACTCCTTCCGTCATTCACGCCCACCACTTCTCGGCCGTCGCCGTGGGGCCCCTCTTCCGGCCGTCGGCATCCGGTTCTCCCCGCTGTCACATCCGGTTCCTGTTCCCGGCCGTCACCGCCGGCTCCTGGTCCCGCGCTGTCCGCCCCGCCGTACCGCGCGGTCGTGGTCGCGCGCCGTGCCGGCGCCGGGGCGCGGCTGCTTCGGCTCGGGGGCCTTCCCCGCCTTGGGCGGACGCGCGGACCGGGGCTTGGCCCGGCCCGCGGCGGCACGCCGGCCGGGCAGCGCGCGGGCGACCCGCTCCTCGCGCAGGCAGCGTCGCAGCGTCTCGGGGTCAAGGCCCTCGTTGCAGGCCTGGTGGAGCAGTTGGGCGAAGACGTACTGCGGGTCGAGGCGCAGGGCGAGTCCGAGGGCGACCCTGGCCCCCACGTCGTCCCCGGTGGACCAGGCGACCCAGCCGGCCAGGGTCAGCGGAGCGGTGGCGTGTTCCGCGTACGGGCCGACGCAGCGGCGGGACAGCGCGCGCCAGAGCCGTAACGCGGGCGCGGCGTCCGGCCCCTCCATCCACTCCGCGGCCCGGTCCCGGGTCTCGCGGTCCTGAAGGCCGAGGATGACGGCGGCGGCCTCGTCGTCCCCGATGAGCCGGTCGTCCTCGGCGTCCGTACCGGTCCGGTCGCCGGCCTGCGCCGCGCCCAGTCGTTCGACGAGGGAGCGGGCCAGCGTCAGGGTCTCGGCGCCGACCTGTTCCCTGCTCCCGCTGATCAGGATTCTGGGCACGAGGGAGGCGCCGGCGCGGTCGAGCGCCCGTTCCTGCGCCACGACGGCCGTAGGGGCGGCCCAGGGCGCCAGCCGCGCCTCCATCTCGCGCAGCGACCCCCGCACCTGGACCCCGGCGTAGGCGGCGGCAGCGGCCATCACCGACGTGCCCGGCAGGGCGAGCCCGGTCCCCTCGGCCGGACAACAGCGCTGGTCGGGGCAGCAGTAGGACCAGAAGCGGCCGTCGGAGATGCAGAGCACCTCGTGCACGGGGACGTCGAGGCCGCCGCACGCGGTGCGCAGCCGCTGGGCGAGGGGGCGCAGCCGTTCCATCACCTGTCGGCCCGTCTCGTCGGGGCCCGGGTCCTGGCAGAGGAAGGCGACGATGCCGTCCGGGCGGGCTCCCCGGCGCTCGCTGCCCTCGATCAGGCACTCGGCGAGCTGACCGGCGACGGGCGGCCACTCCTTGGGCGAAGGGGGGATGCCGAGCCTGAGCCGCCCGCCGAAACGTCCGCGCTCGCCGTGCAGGGCGACCATGACGACGGAGTCGGTGGGATGGAATCCGAGGAGATAAGGCAGGGCGTCGGCGAGCTCCGCGGGACTGCGCAGGGTGATCTGCTGCTCGTCGCCGGATCCGGTCGGTTCGTGGTGTTCGCGGTGCTGGTTCATGACTCGACCGTGCCCGTTTCCGCCGGATCCCGCTGGACCCTGTGGATAACTTGTCCACAGGCCGTCGGGCGCATTCGCGGTTTGCCGGACCCATCGGGTTGCATGGGTCCATGACCAACGCAGACCGCGCAGCTCTCCGGGCCTCCGCCGACACCGTCCTCGCACGCCTGGTCGGTGACGCCACCGGCGCCGCCCGGCTGCGCGAGGATCAGTGGCTGGCCATCGAGGCGCTCGTCGCCGACCGGCGCCGCGCGCTGGTCGTCCAGCGCACGGGCTGGGGCAAGTCCGCGGTGTATTTCGTGGCGACGTCGCTGCTGCGGGCGCGGGGCGCGGGTCCGACCGTGATCGTCTCGCCGCTGCTGGCGCTGATGCGCAACCAGGTGGAGGCCGCGGCGCGGGCCGGGATCCGCGCCCGGACGATCAATTCGTCCAACGCGGAGGAGTGGGACGCGATCCAGGACGAGGTGTCCGCCGGCGAGGTCGACGTCCTGCTGGTCAGCCCGGAGCGGCTCAACAACCCCGACTTCCGTGACCAGGTGCTGCCCCGGCTCTCGGCGGCGACGGGTCTGCTGGTGGTCGACGAGGCGCACTGCATCTCGGACTGGGGTCATGACTTCCGCCCCGACTACCGGCGGCTGCGCACGATACTCGCCGAGCTGCCGTCCGGTGTCCCGGTCCTCGCCACCACGGCCACGGCCAATTCCCGCGTGAGCGCCGATGTGGCCGAGCAGTTGGGCACGGGGGCGGGGACGGACGCGCTGGTGCTGCGCGGGCCGCTGGACCGGGAGAGTCTCAGCCTCCATGTGCTCCGGCTGCCGGACGCGGCGCACCGGCTGGCGTGGCTGGCCGACCACCTCGGCGAGCTGCCGGGCTCGGGGATCGTCTACACGCTGACGGTCGCGGCGGCCGAGGAGGTCACGGCGTACCTGCGGCAGTGCGGGCACACCGTCGCCTCGTACACCGGCCGTACGGAGAACGCGGAGCGGCAGCAGGCCGAGGACGATCTGCTGGGGAACCGGGTGAAGGCGCTGGTGGCGACGTCCGCGCTCGGCATGGGGTTCGACAAGCCCGATCTCGGGTTCGTGGTCCATCTCGGTTCGCCCTCCTCCCCCATCGCCTACTACCAGCAGGTGGGGCGCGCGGGGCGCGGGGTGGCCCACGCCGAGGTCCTGCTGCTGCCGGGCAAGGAGGACGAGGCGATCTGGCAGTACTTCGCGTCGGTGGCCTTTCCGCCGGAGGAGCTGGTCCGCCGCACCCTCGACGTCCTGGGCCATGCCGACCGGCCGCTGTCGCTGCCCGCCCTGGAGCCGCTGGTGGAGCTGCGGCGGACCCGCCTGGAGACGATGCTCAAGGTGCTGGACGTGGACGGGGCGGTGCACCGGGTCAAGGGCGGCTGGACGTCCACGGGCCGACCGTGGGTGTACGACACGGAGCGGTACGCGTGGGTGGCGCGGCAGCGGCAGAGCGAGCAGCAGGCGATGCGCGACTACGCGTCGGCGGAAGGCTGCCGGATGGAGTTCCTGCGGCGTCAGCTCGACGACGAGGAGGCGGTGCCCTGCGGGCGGTGCGACAACTGCTCGGGAACGCGTTTCGAGGCCAAGGTGACCGCCGCCGCGCTCGACGCCGCCCGCGGTGAGCTGGGCAGGCCCGGGGTGGAGGTGGAGCCCCGCAAGATGTGGCCGACCGGCCTCGCCGCGGTCGGGGTCTCCCTCAAGGGGCGGATCGCGCCGGGCGAGCAGTCCTTCCCCGGCCGGGCCCTGGGGCGTCTTTCCGACATCGGCTGGGGGAACAGGCTCCGTCCGATGCTGGCGGCGCGCGCCACGGACGGTCCGGTGCCCGACGATGTGGTGAGCGCCGTGGTGAGTGTGCTCGCCGACTGGGCCAAGGGGCCCGGCGGTTGGGCCTCGGGCGCCGAGGACGCGCCGCCCCGGCCGGTCGGTGTGGTCACGGTCGCCTCGCGCTCCAGGCCCCGGCTGGTGGACTCGCTCGGTGCCCGGATCTCGGAGATCGGCAGGATGCCGCTGCTCGGTACGGTCGCGTACGCGCCGGAGGCGGCCGACGCCCGGATCTCCCGCACCAACGGCGCGCAGCGGGTGCGGGGGCTGCACGAGGCGCTGACCGTACCTCCGGAGCTGGCCGCGGCGCTGGCGGCGGCCGGCGGGCCGGTGCTGCTCGTCGATGACCTCTCGGAGAGCGGCTGGACGCTCGCGGTGGCCACCCGGCTGCTCCGCAGGGCCGGAGCCGAGGGGGTGTTTCCGCTGGTCCTCGCCGTTCAGAGCTGAGGCGCGGCCGGGACCTCGGGTGCCTGGTGCACCACGCGACGGGAGTGCGCAGGTATATAGCCGCCATATCACCGCAATCCCACCAGCAGCGCCAATTGCTCGTTGCCGCGCGCCCCCGCGCCGGTGAGAATTGGAACTGCCCCCGCATGGTCTCCTCGCGCTCCGCAAGGGCTGTGCCGCGGCGCGTCCCCACTCGACTCTGCCCGCACCATGGGCGCGTATGCGAAGGGAGGAACGTGACCTTCGGATTCGCTCAGTCCGCAGCCACTTCGATGAGTGCTCAGGCCGCTTCCGTCAGCCGCCTCGCCAGAATGCTCGAACCCGCCGAGTGGGCAGCGGCGGGGATTCCGCTCCTGCGCAATCCCCGTGAGGTCGTCAGCGGTCTGCACAGCCGGCACGCGCCGACCCCGGCGACCGCCGTGGTGGCCGTGCTCGACCCGGAGGAACGGCTGGCAGCCAGCGCGTCGTTCGTGCCGCGCGCCGCACCGGTGGACGGCTGGGAGTTCCGCAACGCGCTGCTGGCGCACCTGCGTCGGGTCATCCCGCACGATCTGCGTCGGCGCACGCCGGTGCGCACAGCCGTGCTGCTCTACTGCCGCGAGGGCGACGAACGCTGGACGGAGGAGGACGGCGCCTGGATGTGGGGGCTGCGCGACGCGTGCACGCTGCACGGGCTGCGCTGCGGCGCGTACATCACGCTGACGCGCGGCGGTTGGCAGGTGCTGGGCGAGGGCCGCGGGGGCCGTCGCCCCAGCTCGGACTCGCCGCCGGCGAGCCTGGCGGAGACAGCGGCCGACCCGGCCCTGTCACCGCTGAGCGGTGGTGGCGGGGCGGTGGAGGCGCAGCGCCGTACCGCCGCCCGCTGAACGGCCGCCCGCCGAAAGCGGGGCGGCCGTCGCGTACATCCCTTCGGGCGGCTCCCCCGAAGCGGCCCGGCCCCCCTCCGGAAGAGGGGCGGCCGGGTCACCACCGGAACGTACCGACGTGGGCGCGCCCACCGGGCGCGCCGGATGTCGTACGGCTCAGACGTCCGCGCCGAGCACGGCGTTGATCCGCTCGGCGTCACCGCACACCACGAGGAGCTCGGTGGCCCGACCACGGGCCAGGGGCAGCGCCTTGACGACGGCGGCGTCGTCATCACCGTTGACGGCGACGACCACGACGGGCCGGGACTGCGCACGGGCGACGGCGGCGGCGTCCGCGAAGAACACGTCCTCACGGGCATCGTGCTGGGCCCAGTACGCGCTCTCACCGAAGGACAGCTCGTGGGTGGCCCACGGGTGCTGTTCGCCGGTGGTGAGCATCAGGATGTCGCCCGGCGCCCGACCTCCGTCCAGCAGCAGGTCGATCGCCCCCTCGGCGGCTTCCAGCGCGCCGCCCACCGGAGCCGGGATCACCTGGACCTGGGGGACGGAGGAAGCCTGGACGGTGGCGGGAGGGGTGGAAGAAGCGGAGTCGGCGGTGCCGGACGCCTTCGGCTGACCGGCGGAGCTGTGCGAGCGCTGCGCCGGCGGCGCGGGCCTCGCGGGACCGGGACCCGGACGTCCGGGCCTCGGTGTCGTCGCGGAGCGCGGCCCGGGGACGGGGCGCGGACCGGGTACGGGACGGGGGGTCGAAGCGGTGCGACCGGTGGCCGGCGTGGCGCTGGGACCCTGGGCTCTCTCGTGAATCTGAGGCTCCTGAGGGATGAGAGGCATGACTGGATGTCTATCAAACACCGATGCGAAAAGCATCGGTGGGTGGGCTCATTCGTGCCCGTGCCCGAGGCCGCGAGGCACCCGGGCGGGGGTTCGCCGGACGGTTCACCGGATGTCCCGGTGGGGGCCGTACCGGAAGTCTCACGTTCCGAAAATCTCACGTTCCACGGCCGGGTCTTCCGGAGCCGGATGCTCCGGACTCCGGTTGGTCCGCTGTCGGGTGGTCCGCTGTCGGTTGGTCGACGGTCAGAAATCGAAGCCGAGCTGGCCCCCGCTTTCCATCGCGTCGGCCTGCGCGGGGACCCGGACCTTCTTGAGGTGCCGCCACCGGGGCAGCGCGTCGAGATAGGACCACGAGAGCCGGTGGTGCGGTGTCGGCCCCCGGTCCTCCAACGCCGCCCGGTGCACCGGTGAGGGATAACCCGCGTTGGCGCCGAAGGCGAACGGTACGTACTCCTCGGACCCCGCGCCCAGTTCGGCCATCATCGCGTCCCTGCGCACCTTGGCGAGCACCGAGGCGGCCGCCACGGAGACGCAGGACTGGTCGCCCTTGATGACCGTACGCACCTGCCAGGGTCCTCCGAGATAGTCGTGCTTGCCGTCCAGGATCACCGCGTCGGGCCGTACCGGCAGCGCCTCCAGGGCGCGTACGGCGGCGAGCCTGAGTGCCGCGGTCATCCCGAGGGCGTCGATCTCCTCCGGGGAGGAGTGCCCGAGGGCGTACGACGTGACCCACGCCTCCAGTTCACCGGCCAGCGCCGTACGGCGCTTGGGCGTGATGAGCTTGGAGTCGGTGAGTCCCGCCGGGGGTCTGCGCAGTCCGGTGACGGCCGCACACACCGTGACCGGACCTGCCCACGCTCCGCGTCCGACCTCGTCGACGCCGGCGATGATCCTGGCGTCCGTGGTGGCGCGCAGCGAGCGCTCAACGGTGTGCGTGGGTGGTTCGTACGGCATGGCACCTGCCAGGTTACGCCGCCCCCACCCCGCGCGACAGACCGGGTACCGGCCGTGCCGCGGGGCGGAGTCGGACACACCGCCCCGTACCGTCCCCATCCGGTCGTTCCAGCGGTCATCTCACGGCTCCCTTCACCGCCGAACCATCTGGAGTCGCGCACCGGCGGGGCTCGAAAGGGGTGGGTGGACGGCTCGAAGTCCGCGCCGGAGACCGGTTCCTGAGACCGCTCGGGCTCACCGCTGATAGCGGTACTCCCCCGGGCAGGAGACGTCGCTCCGTACGCCGCGCTCGGCCAGCAGGTCGCGGGCCCCGCGCTCGGCCAGGCTGGTCGCGTACCAGGGCTCGTCCCCGGCGCCGTCCCGCAGATCGAGGAAGACCCCGCGCAGGGAGCACGAGCGCAACGGCTCGGGAAGCCGGTCCAGCGCCGGCACCGCGTCGGCCGACAGCTCGCGGAGGTACTCGGCGTCGATCTTGCCGGTGCGCTCGTACCGCTGTACGTTCCGCTCCGCGACCAGCGCGTCCGGCGAGACCAGACCGAAGGTGAGGACGCCGGCCCCGACGCTCGCGGCGACGGCGCGCGGCAGCCAGCGGCCCCTGGTCGCACCGGCCACCAGCATCAGGACGATCACCAGCCCGAGCCACAGCTCCACAGCCGTCACGGAGACCCGCAGCCGGGTCAGGCCGAACGCGTCCACGTACAGGTCCATCCGGCGCAGCGCGGCGGCGACCACGACGAGGGCCAGCATGCCGAGGGCGCCCAGTACGGTGCGCACCAGTGCGCCGTCACGCGCTCCGCCCCGCGGTGCCCAGCGCACGGCGACCACCATGACGACCAGGACCAGCACCGTGACCCACAGGAGCTGCCAGAAGCCCTGGCGCGCGTACTCGGCGGGCATCAGGCCGGTCTCCGTCAGCACCTTGTCGTATCCGCCGAGGAGCACCACGAGCTGAACGGCGATGAACGCCGCGAAGAGCAGGTTGAGGACGATCAGCGGAAGCGCCCACTCCGTACGGCCGCGGGGCCGCCCCGGCCGTACGGTCACCCGGTCCCAGCGCGGCGGCGACGCGGCGGTGTGCGCGGCGGCCAGGGCGCCGAAGAGACCGAGCGCGAAGAGAACGACCTGCCAGGGCCCCTCGGAGACGGAGACGTCGGGGGTGAGGGAGCCGAGGATCTCGGCGAACGCCGCGTCGGCGCTCGCGAAGAGCGCGCCGAACACGATCAGCAGAGCGACGGAGACCGCGACCGCGCGGAGTACGGGGGCCACCCGCCCCCGGGTTCCGCCCGCGCGCTCGCGCAGACCGCGCAGGGCCCAGACCGTGCCGGGGCCGGCGGCGCCGAACAGGCCGGGCAGCCCGAGGAGCACCCCCGTCCAGGTGCGGCTGCCGCCCAGCGCCAGCGCGCCGAGCGCCGCGGCGGAGACGACCGCGAGGAACGTGGGCAGACCGGCGTCCCGCAGCGCGGGCACGGCCAGCAGGGCGAGGCCGCCGACGGCCCAGACCAGCGTCCAGGGGCGGGGCAGCCGCCCCGCGGCCTGAGCGGCGAAGAACGCCGCGAGAGCGGCGGGGACGGCCACGATCAGCAGGTTCGGGCCGAGGCCGTCGCGCAGCAGCAGGGCACTGAGCAGCGCGGTCGCCACGACCGACCAGAGGGTGGCGGTTCTGATCCGGGCGGGCGGATCGGGCCTGACCTCGGCCATCCAGGCGGGCGGTTCGCCGCGCCGGGGCTGCCACTGCTGCCACGGCTCCCGGTACTGCCGCGTGGGCGTCGGCTGGGCCCCCTGGCGCTGCGTGCCGTACGCGTACGGCCGCGGGGCGGACGGCGGCGCGGCGTCCCGCGGTGCGGCTTTCACGTCCCGCGCCGCGACGTCCGTCGCCGCGTCCGGGCCCAGGTCCGGGCCTGGCTCCACGGCCGGCCCGGCTGCGGACGGCTCATCCGGTGCGGACGGTCTCTCCGATGCGGACGGTGAATCTGTCACGGGACCCCCTCCCGACCGGGCCCGTTCGCGGCGGAGGAACGGCGCGCGGAACCCGGTGTGTTGTCGGCGCGCGCCGGGTGGAAGATCAACACGGCGGCGTGGCCGAAAGGGTAGGCGCACGTTTCCCGGGCTCATGCCTCCGCGAGGACGGCTGTGGCAGGGCCGTGACAATGAACGGCGCATACGCCGCGTAAGGCGCACGCCCCGCGCGCGCCCGCCCGCACCCCGGCGCGCTCCGGCCGGCGCTCCGGCCCCTCAGCGGGCGGCCGGCACCGTCAGCCACCCCGGAAGTGCCTCCGTACGCTCCCGCCAGCGCTCCGGCGCCGCCCCGCTCGGGCCCGCCGCCGCGACCACGCCCCCGACGATGGCGCAGTTGGTGTCGACGTCGCCGCCGGCCTGGGCCGTCGTCCAGAAGGCCCGTTCGTAGTCGCCGAGCCCGCGGGCCGCCGACCACAGGGCGAACGGAACGGTGTCGTGCGCGGAGGTGCGCCGCCCGCAGCCGAGCACGGCGGCGACGGTACCCGGGTCGTCGTAGTCCAGCATGTCCCTGGCCCGGCGCAGCCCCGCCCCCACCGCGCTGCGCGGCACCAGCGCCACCACCCCGTCGAGCAACTCCTGCGCCGTGGGCGGTCCGTCCGGGGCTGCGGCGAGGGAGGCCGCCGCGGCCACCGCCATGGCGCCCGCCACGGCCTCGCGGTGCTGGTGGGTGGTGTACGCGGAGACCTCCGCCTGGTGCGTGGCCCGCTCGGGGTCGTCCGCGTACCAGGCGCCGAGCGGCGCGATCCGCATCGCGGCCCCGTTGCCCCAGGAGCCCTGACCGTCGAAGAGCCCGGCGGCCAGCTCGCGCCAGTCGCCGCCCTCCCTGATCAGCCGGAGCATCCGGTTCACGGCGGGGCCGTAGCCGCGGTCGAAGTCGTGGTGCTCGGCGAAGGAGCGCGCGAGGGCGTCCTGGTCGACCCGGTGGTGGGCGGCCAGCACGGCCAGCACCGACGCGGCCATCTCGGTGTCGTCGGTCCACTGCCAGTCGCCGGGCGGCAGATCGCGGCGCGCTAGCAGCGGATAGTTGGCGGGTACGAAGAACTGGGAGCCCAGGGCGTCTCCCACGGCCAGCCCTCGGAGGCTGGCCAGGGCGCGTTCGAAGCGCCGGCCGGATACGGAATCAGAGGTCATCGAGCGGGCATTTTAGCCGGTACGGGTCCCACCTGTGCGGAATTATCCGGTGCGGCCGTACGGCTCCGGGACGCGCCACTGTTCGAACGGCCGGTCGAGGGTGTAGCGGCCGTCGGGGCCGATCATCAGGATCCGGTACTCGGCGTTGCCCGGGTTGGACAGCGACTCGAACTCCGCGACCGACCAGTGGAACCACCGCATGCAGAACAGCCGCATGGTCAGCCCGTGGGTCACCAGCAGGACGTTCTCCGGCGAGTCGGGCGTCTCGAAGCTGCGGTGGAGCGACTCCAGGAAGGCGCCGACACGGTCGTAGACGTCGGCCCCCGACTCTCCTTGGGCGAAGCGGTAGAAGAAGTGCCCGTACGCGTCGCGGTAGGCCTTCTGGAGGCGTACGTCCTCACGGTCCTGCCAGTTCCCCCAGTCCTGCTCGCGCAGCCGGGGCTCCTCGCGTATCCGCACCTGGCCGGGGTCGAGGCCGAACGCCTCGAAGGTCTCGTGGGTACGGCGGTAGGGCGAGACGAAGACACTGACCGGCTCCTGGCCGAACAGTTCACGCAGCCGCACCCCGGTCTCCTCGGCCTGTCTGCGGCCCTTCTCGGTGAGCCTCAGGGCATGGTCGGGCTCGCGCTCGTACACCGTGTCATCTGCGTTGCCTTCCGACTCGCCGTGCCGGACAAGGACGATGCGCCGCGGTCGTGCCATGACACGACCCTAGATCGCCCGGCTCCCGGCCGTGCGGCCACCCGGCACTCCGGGCGTCCATCCGGCCCAGCCGGGCGGGTCCGGAACCCGTTCACACGGTCCGGTTCACACGGTCCAGGACGGCTCCAGATCGATGACGTCCCCGGCCAGCGCCGCGACGTCCGTGGCCGTCTGCGCACGGAGCGTCAGCCGTTCGACCCGCTCGACGCGGTACTTGCCGTGTTCGGCCGCCGACTGCCACATGGAGAGGACGATGAACTCGCTTCCCGGCGCCTCCCCGAAGAGCCCGCGCACCATTCCGGGCGAACCGGCCATCGCGGGGTTCCACACCTTCTCCTGCATGAGGGCGAAGTGCTCCACCCGTTCCTCGTGCACCCGGGAGTGCGCGACCCGGACCACGTCCGCGTCGGTGAAGCGCGGCTCGAAACCGGTCTTCACGTCGAAGCGGTAGTCGAAGAGCTTGACCTGGATGTCTTTGTACGTCCCGGACTGCGAGGCGGACAGCCGGTCGTGCGAGCGCGCCATGAACGAGTCGTAGAACGCGCGGCTCTCCCAGAACGTGAAGACATGGACGACACCCGGCCGCGATCTGCTCCATCCCCCGCCCTGCCCCCGGAACCCCGGCTCACCGAGCAACCCCGCCCATTTCCGCTGCCCGCGTTCGAAGCCTCGACGGTCGATCACGGTGCAGCGAATCCACTTGACCAGCACCGCGCCATCGTACGGGGCGGGACGTGGCATCGGTCACGCTCGGACGGCACCCGACAGGGACGCCGCGACGGCGCCGGGCCATGTCGAGTATCGGCCAAGGTGGCGTCAACTGGCCAGATGCGGCGGCGGGTTGCCGGTGGCGCGGTCTAGCCTTGTCCACAGGTCCGGAGATCCGCACCGGTTCCGAGGAGGGGGAAGACTGGTGAGCAGTTTCAACAGAGGCGTGTCCAAGATCGAGGTCACCCTCAAATGGGATCCCAGCCCCAGAGGCCAGGCCCCCCACGACCTGGACCTCGTCGCCGCGACCTATGTGTCGGACGCCCCGGACACACCGGCCTATCTGGTCCACTTCGGCAGCCGTTCCCCGGACGGGACGATCACGCTGGACCGCGAGAGCCGTACGGGCCAGGGCTTCGGCTCCGACGAGGAGATGACACTGGAGCTGGACCGCCTGGGGTCGGACTACCGCCGCGTGGTGGTCGGGGTCGCCATCCAGCAGCAGAACGGCCGCAGGACGTTCGGGGACGTCGCCGGCCCCTCGGTCCGCCTGGCGGAGGGGTACACGGAGCTGTCGGCGAACGACTTCACCGGCGTGGCCGACGCGACGGCGGCGACATTCGCGGAGTTCACCCGGGACGGATCGGGCACCTGGCAGTTCCGCCCGGTCCTGCGCGGCTTCGACACGGATCCGCAGTCCTTCGGCGCCCTGATGGGCACCGTCTGAGGGGCGGCGTCTGAGGGGCGGCGTCTGAGGGGCGGGGGGGGGCGGGGGGGCCCCCCCCCCCCCCGGTTGGAACACTGACACCCCCGGGGGCGGCGCGCGGACGGGCCCCACACCCCCCCCCGCGCCGGGGCG
>NZ_JBHZEJ010000106.1:0-19326 GCF_042756365.1 Streptomyces sp. NPDC059092 | reverse complement strand
CCTCTGACCGTGCGGCGCGGCCGCCCGGATCCTGCCCCGGTCTTCCTTCCCCCGCCGGCCCGGTCCACCCACCACCGCGCCCCCCCACGGCTCCGTCTTTTCGTGCGGGCAGCAAAGAATAGGCCGCACCTATTTCTTGTCTTTGTATACGGCTCGATTGTTAATGCCGTGCGCTCGCGATGTTTACGGCGTGTTGCGAAGCCCTCACCTTTTCCCGGCCGTGGTCGGGGCCGCGCCCCGGACGGCGCAGCCGGTGCACCGCCACCGTGTGCTCCGCGTGCAGGGCGGTGAGCGCCCGCGCGCGTTCGCCGTCGCCGCGCGCGACGGCGTCCACGATCGCGCCGTGCTCCGCCCAGGACTCCACCGGGTGGCTGGGCTGCTCGACCACGTACATCCAGGCGATCTTGTGCCGGAGCTGGGTGAGCAGCGAGGTGAGCGCGGGGCTTCCGGACGCCTGCGCGAGCGTCTCGTGGAACCAGGCGCCCAGCGCGCGCAGATCCTCGCCCTGGCCCCTGCGGGCCCGCTCCTGACCCAGCCTGACCAGGCCGCGCAGGACCTTGAGGTGGGCCTCCGTACGGCGCTGCGCGGCGCGCGCCGCGCCCAGGGGCTCCAGCAGCAGCCGCACTTCCAGCAGGTCGGCGGCCTCCTGCTCGGTGGGTTCCGCGACACAGGCGCCGGCATGACGGCGCGTGGTCACGAAGCCCTCCGACTCCAGCGTGCGCAGGGCTTCGCGCACCGGGACGCGGGAGACGCCGTAGCGCCGCGCGAGCTGCTCCTCGGTGAGCCGGCCGCCCCGCTCGAACAGCCCGGAGACGATGTCGTCGCGAATAGCCGTGCATACCGATTGCGCGGGAATGCGCATGTCCGAACCTCCGCCTTAATCCGCGCGAAACGCAGCCGATCGACGCCTGTTCCGTGACTCTATTGCAATCAACGCGAATTTCCGATGGGTGCCCGGAATCCATGGATATCTTTTGGCCAGCCCGGGGCGCCGACGCGCGGAGAAGGCGAAGGCCCCGGCGGGGAGCCGGGGCCTTCGGCGGAAAACGGTGCGCGGGAGGGCGGGGAGCGGTCAGACCGCCACGCCGTGCGTGCGGAGGTACGCGACCGGGTCCATGTCGGAGCCGTAGTCGGCGCTCGTCCTGGCCTCGAAGTGGAGGTGCGGCCCCGTGACGTTGCCGGTGGCGCCCGAGAGGCCGATCTGCTGGCCCGGGGTGACGCTCTGGCCGACCGAGACGCCGATCGAGGAGAGGTGGCCGTACTGGGTGTACGTGCCGTCCGTCATCCTCAGGACGATGTTGTTGCCGTACGAGCCGCCCCAGCCGGCCTCGACGACGGTGCCCGCGCCGGCGGCCACGACCGAGGTGCCGGACGCGGCGCGGAAGTCGACGCCCGAGTGGCTGCCGGAGGACCAGAGGGAGCCGCCGGAGTGGTAGCCGGTGGTGACGTACGAGCCGGCGACGGGGAGCTGGAAGGTGCCCAGCCGCTTGCGCTCCTCGGCGCGCGCGGCACGCTCCCGCTCCTCACGCAGCTCCTTCGCGCGGGCCTCCGCCTTGCGCTCAGCCTCGGCCTTCGCGGCGGCGCGCGCCGCGGCCTCGGCCTTCAGCCGTTCGGCCTTCTCGGCCGCGTGGCGCTGGGCCTCGGCCTGGTCGTCGACCGCGCCGGCGACGGCGTCGCCGATGGCGATGACCTGGGTGAGCCCGGCGTGCGTGGCGGCCTCGGTACCGCTGTCGGCGGCGAGCGCCGGGGAGGCGAGGGAGCCGATGACGCCGGTCGCGGTCAGCGTCGCGAACCCGGCGGCGCTCGCGCCCTTGCAGGTGATGCGGTTCGGGGCGCGGTGCTTCCCGGTGGCACGGGTGAACGCCATGAAGTGGCTGGTCCTTTCCTTCCCTCTCGCCTACCGGGTTAGCTGACGGGTTCGGAGCAGGAAGGTCTCCTACGGACCCCTCCGCGCGGTGTGCTCGCGAAGGCCGTCCGATTCACCCCAGGGACGTGGGTCCCCGGCTCCCCAGGCTCGCGCCTGACGGGGACTCGGCGATGGCTGTCCGGTGCCACTGATGCGGCGCAACGGCGAACAGCCGGACCGACGCTAAGCGGCTCGTCTTTCAATAACCAAACAGACAAGGTTTTTTGTAGCGCACACCACAGGGCAGACAGGCATCCTTTCCACCAAAGGGGACATAAAGCAGAACCCCGGCGACCGCGGTCGCCGGGGTTCCCTCGTCGGACGAATCAGCCTGTGACAACCGTCACTTCACCGATTCCGAGAGCTTCGACGGGCTCCTTGATCTGCGCCGCGTCCCCGACCAGGACGGTGACGAGCCGGTCCTCCGGGAAGGCGTTGACGGCCGCGGCCGTCGCCTCGACGGTGCCCGTCTCGGCCAGCCGCGCGTAGAGCCGCGCCTGGAAGTCGTCCGGGAGGTGCTGCTCGACCTGGTCGGCCAGCGTGGCCGCGACGGAGGCGGCCGTCTCGTACTTCAACGGCGCGACCCCGACCAGGTTCTGCACGGCCACATCGCGCTCGGCGTCCGTGAGCCCTTCGGCCGCGAGGGTGCGCAGCACCGTCCAGAGGTCGTCGAGCGCCGGTCCCGTGGACGCGGTGTCCACGGAGCCGCTGATGGCGAGCATCGCGGCGCCCGTCGCCCCGTCCGGGGAGGACGGCGCGGTGGAGCGCAGCACCTGACCGAAGGCGCGCACGCCGTAGGTGTAGCCCTTCTCCTCGCGCAGGACGCGGTCGAGCCGGGAGGTGAGCGTGCCGCCCAGGCAGTACGCGCCCAGTACCTGCGCGGGCCAGACCCGGTCGTGCCGGTCGGCGCCGATACGGCCGATCAGAAGCTGCGTCTGGACGGCGCCGGGGCGGTCCACGATGACCACCCGGCCGGTGTCGTCGGCCGTGATCGGCGGTACGGGCCGGGGCGCGGCCGTGTCGCCCGTCCAGGCGCCGAGGGTGTCCGCGAGGATCGCGTCCAGGTCGACGCCGGTGAGGTCGCCGACGATGACCGCGGTGGCCGTCGCGGGGCGTACGTGCGCCTCGTAGAAGGCGCGGACGCCCGCGGCGTCGATGCGCTCCACGGTCTCCTCGGTGCCCTGGCGCGGTCGTGACATGCGCAGGGAGGCCGGGAACAGCTCCCTGGAGAGCTGCTTGGCGGCACGGCGGCCCGGGTTGGCGGTCTCGTGCGGGATCTCGTCGAGCCGGTTCCGTACGAGCCGTTCGACCTCGCTGTCCGCGAAGGCGGGGGCGCGCAGCGCCTCGGCGAGCAGGCCGAGCGCCTTGAGCAGCCGGGAGACGGGGACCTCCAGGGAGACCCGCAGGCCCGGGTGGTCCGCGTGCGCGTCGAGGGTGGCGCCGCAGCGCTCCAGCTCGGCGGCGAACTCCTCGGCGCTGTGCTTGTCGGTGCCCTCCGAGAGCGCCCGCGCCATGATCGTGGCGATGCCGTCGAGCCCTTCGGGTTCGGCGTCCAGCGGGGCGTCGAGATTGATCTCGACGGCCACCACCTGCTGGCCCGGGCGGTCGCAGCGCAGCACCGTCAGGCCGTTGCCGAGCGTGGAGCGCTCGGGGGCGGGGAAGGCCCAGGGCCTGGCCTCGCCGGCGGTCGGCCGCGGGTGGAACTCCATGGTCACGGCAGCGTCGGTCACTGGTCCGCCCCCTCGTGCTCGTCGTTCTCGGCGGTGTCGTCGGCGTCCGCGGTGTCGTCGGCGCCGACCGGTTCGTACACCAGCACCGCCCTGTTGTCGGGGCGCAGCCGCGCCGCGGCGACTTCCCTGACCTCGTCCGCGGTGATGTCCAGGACGCGGTCGACGGCGCTCAGCGCGAGCTGCGGGTCGCCGAACAGGACGGCGAACCGGCAGAGTTCGTCGGCGCGGCCGGCGACCGTGCCGAGCCGGTCCAGCCATTCGCGTTCGAGCTGGGCCTGGGCCCGCTCCATCTCCTCGGCGGTGGGGCCCTCGGCGGCGAACCTGGCCAGCTCCTCGTCGACGGCGCTCTCGATCTCGGGGACCTCGACCCCGCCGGACGTCTTCACGTCCAGCCAGCCGAGCGACGGGGCGCCCGCCAGCCGCAGCAGCCCGAAGCCGGCGGCGACCGCGGTGCGGTCGCGCCGTACCAGCCGGTTGTGGAGGCGGGAGGACTCGCCGCCGCCGAGGACGGTGAGCGCCAGGTCGGCGGCGTCGCACTCCCGGGTGCCGTCGTGCGGCAGCCGGTAGGCGGCCATCAGCGCGCGGGCCGGGACCTCCTCGTACACCTCCTCGCGGAGCTGCTCGCCGATGGTGTCGGAGAGGGTGCCGTCGCGCGGCGGCTGCTTGCCGTCGTGCGAGGGGATGGAGCCGAAGTACTTCTCGATCCAGGCGAGGGTGCGCTCGGGGTCGATGTCGCCGACGACGGAGAGCACCGCGTTGTTCGGCGCGTAGTTCGTACGGAAGAACGCGCGGGCGTCTTCCAGGGTGGCGGCGTCCAGGTCGGCCATGGAGCCGATCGGTGTGTGGTGGTAGGGGTGGCCCTCGGGGTAGGAGAGCGCGGTCAGTCGTTCGAAGGCCGTACCGTATGGCACATTGTCGTACCGCTGGCGGCGCTCGTTCTTGACGACGTCCCGCTGGTTCTCCATGGACTCTTCGTCGAGCGCGGCGAGCAAGGAGCCCATCCGGTCGGCTTCCAGCCAGAGCGCCAGTTCGAGCTGGTGGGTGGGCATGGTCTCGAAATAGTTGGTGCGTTCGAAGCTGGTGGTGCCGTTGAGGGAGCCGCCGGCCCCCTGCACCAGCTCGAAGTGGCCGTTCCCCGACACCTGCGCCGAGCCCTGGAACATCAGGTGCTCGAAAAGGTGGGCAAGGCCGGTACGGCCCTTGACTTCGTGGCGCGAGCCGACGTCGTACCAGAGGCAGACCGCGGCGACCGGGGTCAGGTGGTCCTCGGAGAGCACCACGCGGAGGCCGTTGGCCAGGCGGTGCTCAGTCGCTGTCAGGCCGCCGGAACCGGCCTGCGCTGTGGCCGTGTGACCCATGGGCATGTACGTCCCTTCGATCGCGATATGGAGAAGTCCTGCCACTGTATGCAAGCGTGCCGACACCTGGCGAAGTTCCCGTAACAGGTCCGGGATCTGGCACCCTTCCGACACGCGCCCCATCCCGTCCCAACGACGGGTCGGGGTCGGCGTTGTCAGTGGCGCGGTCCACAATGGTCCGCGTCAGTTCCAGAAGTTGCCGTACAGAACTTGTGAAGGAGCCGCAGCCGCGATGGCCCGCCGCAGCACCAAGACCCCGCCGCCGGAGGACTTCGAGGAGAAGATCCTCGACATCGACGTGGTCGATGAAATGCAGGGCTCCTTCCTTGAGTACGCGTACTCGGTGATCTACTCCCGGGCCCTGCCCGACGCCCGGGACGGCATGAAGCCGGTGCACCGCCGCATCGTGTACCAGATGAACGAGATGGGCCTGCGCCCCGACCGCGGCTACGTGAAGTGCGCGCGCGTCGTCGGCGAGGTGATGGGCAAGCTCCACCCGCACGGGGACGCGTCGATCTACGACGCCATGGTCCGCATGGCACAGCCGTTCTCGATGCGGCTGCCGCTGGTGGACGGCCACGGCAACTTCGGCTCCCTCGGGAACGACGACCCGCCGGCCGCCATGCGGTACACCGAGGCGCGGATGGCCGACGCGACGTCGCTCATGACGGAGTCCATCGACGAGGACACCGTCGATTTCCAGCCGAACTACGACGGTCAGGAGCGCGAACCGGTCACACTTCCGGCCGCGTACCCCAACCTGCTGGTCAACGGGGCCACCGGTATCGCGGTCGGTATGGCGACGAACATGCCGCCGCACAACCTGGGCGAGGTCGTGGCGGCCGCCCGCCACCTCATCAAGCACCCGGCCGCCGACCTGGAGACGCTGATGCGTTTCGTGCCGGGTCCCGACCTGCCGACCGGCGGCCGGATCGTCGGGCTGACCGGCATCAAGGACGCGTACGAGAAGGGCCGGGGCACCTTCAAGATCCGCTCGACGGCGACGGTGGAGGACGTCACCCCGCGCCGCAAGGGCATCGTCGTCACGGAACTGCCCTTCACGGTCGGCCCCGAGAAGGTCATCGCGAAGATCAAGGACCTGGTCTCCGCGAAGAAGCTCCAGGGCATCGCGGACGTCAAGGACCTCACGGACCGTTCGCACGGCCTGCGCCTGGTCATCGAGATCAAGAACGGCTTCGTGCCGGAGGCGGTGCTGGAGCAGCTCTACAAGCTGACGCCGCTGGAGGAGTCCTTCGGCATCAACAACGTGGCGCTGGTGGACGGCCAGCCGCTGACGCTCGGCTTGAAGGAGCTGCTGGAGGTCTATCTGGACCACCGGTTCACGGTGGTGCGCCGCCGCAGCGAGTTCCGCAGGACGAAGCGGCGCGACCGGCTGCATCTGGTCGAGGGGCTGCTCGTCGCGCTCATCGACATCGACGAGGTCATCCGGCTGATCAGGTCGAGCGACAACTCGTCGCAGGCCAAGGAGCGGCTGATCGAGCACTTCTCGCTCAGCGACATCCAGACGCAGTACATCCTGGACACGCCGCTGCGCCGGCTCACCCGGTTCGACCGGATCGAGCTGGAGAGCGAGCGCGACCGCCTCAACGGCGAGATCGACGAGCTGACCGGCATCCTGGAGTCGGACGGCGAGCTGCGCAAGCTCGTCTCGACGGAACTGGCAGCGGTGGCGAAGAAGTTCGGCACCCCGCGCCGCACGGTACTGCTGGAGTCGGGCGCCGCCATGGTGGCCTCGGTGCCGCTGGAGGTCGCTGACGACCCGTGCCGGGTGCTGCTCTCCTCCACCGGGCTGCTGGCCCGTACGGCCAACGGCGCGCCGCTGGACGCGGGCGAGGGCCGGCGCGTCAAGCACGACGTGATCGTCTCGGCCGTCCCGGCGACCGCGCGCGGCGACATCGGCGTCGTGACGTCCACCGGACGGCTGCTGCGGATCTCCGTGATCGACCTGCCGCGGCTCCCGGACACCGCCGCGACCCCGAACCTGTCGGGCGGGGCGACGGTCTCGGAGTTCCTGGAGCTGGACGACGGCGAGGAAGTGGTCTGCCTGACGACGCTGGACGAGTCGTCCCCCGGGCTCGCGCTCGGCACGCTCCAGGGCGTCGTCAAACGGGTCGTCCCGGACTACCCCTCCAACAAGGAGGAGCTGGAGGTCATCTCCCTCAAGGAGGGCGACCGTGTGGTCGGCGGCGCCGAGCTGCGGACGGGCGAGGAGGACCTGGTCTTCATCACCTCCGACGCCCAGCTCCTGCGCTATCAGGCGGGGCAGGTACGGGCCCAGGGGCGGGCCGCTGGCGGCATGGCGGGCGTCAAGCTGGCCGACGACGCCACGGTGATCTCGTTCACCGCCGTCGATCCGGCGGCGGAGGCGGTGGTCTTCACGGTCACCGGGTCGCACGGCACTCTGGACGACTCCGTCCGTACGGCGAAGCTCACCCCGTTCGACCAGTACCCGCGCAAGGGCAGGGCGACGGGCGGGGTGCGCTGTCACCGGTTCCTGAAGGGCGAGGACATGCTGGCCCTGGGCTGGGCGGGCGCGAGCCCGGCGCTCGCGGCGCAGCGGAACGGCACACCGGTCGAGCTGCCGGAGCCCGACCCGCGCAGGGACGGTTCGGGTACGCCGTTCGCGGCGGAGGTCCACGTACTGGCCGGGCCCGCGCACTGACGGCGAACGAACCGGGCCGGTGACGGCCTTGAGGGGGCCGGGTCCTTGGACCCGGCCCCCTCAAGGTCTCCGGGGTCGGGTGGTTCTCAGGGCTCCGAGGGGCCCCCGGGCTCGGACGAGTCTCCAGGCTCGGACGGGTCCCCGGGCTCCGACGGGTCCGGTACGTAGCGCAGGACGCCCCACATGTCGCGCTGATCGGCCGTGGTCCCGGCGTCCTCCCCCGCGCCCGCCCGGTCACGCGCCTCCGCCTCCGCCTCGGTCTCCTGGCACGCCGCCAGCTCCTTCAGCAGCGCGTCCGGGTCGATGCCCGAGCCGATCAGGACGAGCTGGGTGAGCCGCTCCGTACCCCGGGCCCAGGGCTCCGGACGGAAGCGCAGGAAGCGGCCTACCGCGTGCACCCCGTACCGGTGGTCCGGGTCGCCCGCGCCGAAGTCCACGAAGCCCTTGATCCGGTAGAGCCCCGCGGGCCGGGAGTCCAGGAACGCCATCAGCCGGCGCGGACGCATCGGCGCGGACGCGGTGAACGACACGCTCTCGTAAGCCGTGTGGAGATGCCCCTCGTGCCCGGCTCCGTTGCCCGCCCCGTGGCCCGCGTCGTGGCCGGTGTGGTCCTCGTCCTCGTGCAGGTCCTCGAAGGAGAGCTGGCGTACCTTCTCCTCCTCGGCCGGCCGGACTGCGGGGTCGAAGAGCAGCTCCGGGTCGACCCGTCCGTACGACGCGGAGACCACCGGCGTCCCCGGGCCGAGCGTCTCCAGGACGTCGAGGATCCGCGCGTGTTCCGCCTCCCCCACCCGGTCGGTCTTGTTCAGGACCACCAGATCCGCGAGCGCGAGATGGCGGTCGATCTCCGGATGGCGCCGGCGGGTCGCGTCGAACTCGGCGGCGTCCACCACCTCGACCAGCCCCCCGTAGACCGTGTGCGGGTTGTCCCCGGCGAGGATCATCCGGACGAGTTCCTGCGGCTCGGCCAGTCCGCTGGCCTCGATGACGATCAGGTCGATCCGCGCGGACGGGCGGGTCAGCCGCTCCAGATAGCCGTCGAGCTCGCTCGCGTCGACAGCGCAGCACAGACAGCCGTTGCCGAGCGAGACCGTCGAGCCGACCTGGCCCTCGACCGTCATGGCGTCGATCTCGATGGCCCCGAAGTCGTTGACGACCACCGCGATCCTGTTGCCGGCGCGGCGCCGCAGCAGATGGTTGAGCAGGGTCGTCTTCCCTGATCCCAGAAAGCCCGTGAGAACGACCACCGGGATCTGCTTCCTGCTCACGCCTGGCGCCTCCGTGCCGCGTCGTCGTCCGGTCCCGTCCCCCGCGCCCGCGGCGGACCCACCGAGCGGATGATCATGGAGTCCGCCGCCCGCACCAGGATATGGGTGCGCCACCCCGCGGGGCGCCGGGCCGGCCTGCCGCCGGGGATGTGGCCGGACACCCACCCACCGGGTACCGATTCCGCCGAAATTTCGGAAAGCGCGTCGCGCCCCTTACCGTTCGTGTACATGAGCGCCGGACCGAGCACCGCGGGCGGACGACGGAGATTCGGCTGGCCACGCCGGGTCTTCTCCCAGGTGCTGCTGATGCAGCTCGCCATCGCCGCGGGCGTCACCGTGCTGGCCACCGGCCTCTTCCTGGCCCCCTTCAGCGCCGAGCTGGACGACCAGGCGATGCGCCGCGCGCTCGCGATCGCCGAGACCACCGCCTCCGTACCCGTCGCCGAGGACCTGCTGGCCACCGGTCCTTCGGCCGACGGACCCGTGCAGGCCGAGGCCGAACGGATCAGGCGGGCCACCGGCGCCGAGTACGTGGTGATCATGGACAAGCGCGGGGTGCGCTGGTCGCACACCGACCTCGACGAGATCGGCAGGGTCGTCTCCACCGACCCCAGCGACGCCCTCGCGGGCAAGGACGTCATGGAGCTGGACAGCGGCACGCTCGGCCGCTCCGCCCGGGGCAAGGTGGCGCTGCGCGACCGCCATGGCACGATCGTCGGCGCCGTCTCGGTCGGGATCGCGTACGACAGCGTCCGCGACCGGCTCCTCGCCGCCATCCCGGGGCTCCTCGCCTACGCGGGCGGCGCCCTGGCGGCCGGGGCGCTCGCCGCGTATCTGATCTCCCGGCGCCTCCAGCGCCGGACCCACGACCTGGCGTTCTCCGACATCTCGGCCCTGCTCACCGAGCGCGAGGCCATGCTGCACAGCCTGCGCGAGGGCGTCGTAGCACTGGACGGTTCCGGCCGGATCCGGCTGATGAACGACGAGGCGCAGCGGCTGCTGGGGCTCGGTCCCGACGCGACGGGCCGCCCGCTCGGCGAGGTGCTGGGCGAAGGCCGGACCACCGAGGTGCTGACCGGGCGGGTACTGGGCGAGGACCTGCTCACCGTACGGGGCAGCCGCGTCCTGGTCGCCAACCGGATGCCCACCGACGACGGCGGCGCGGTCGTCACCCTGCGCGACCGCACCGAGCTGGAACAGCTCGGCCGGGAGCTGGACGCCACCCGTGGGCTGATCGACGCCCTGCGCGCCCAGGACCACGAGCACGCGAACCGGATGCACACCCTGCTGGGGCTGCTGGAGCTGGAGCTGCACGAGGAGGCGGTGGAGTTCGTCACCGAGGTGGTCGGGGTGCACCGGGCCACCGCCGAGCAGATCACCGAGCGGATCCACGATCCGCTCCCTGCGGCCCTGCTGGTCGGCAAGGCGACGGTCGCCGCCGAGCGCGGCGTGTCCCTGCGGCTGGCGCCCGCCACGCTGCTGCCCGACCGGCTGGTGGACCCGCAGGGGCTGGTCACGATCGTGGGCAACCTCGTCGACAACGCGCTGGACGCGGCGGTCGGTTCCGTGGAGCCGCGCATCGAGGTGGAGCTGCGCGCCGAGGGCCGTACGGTCGTGGCGGTGGTCTCCGACAGCGGGCCCGGCGTCCCCGAGGAGCGGCGCGAGCTGGTCTTCACCGAGGGCTGGTCGACCAAGCAGCCACCGGCCCACGGCAGGCGCGGGCTCGGCCTCGCCCTGGTCCGCAGGCTCGCGGAGCGGCAGGGCGGCAGCGCGCGGGTGGGCGCGGCGGCGGACGGCGGCGCCCGGTTCACGGTCGTCCTCCCGGAGGCGCTGACCGAGGCGGGGCAGGTGGGGCCTGCCGGGCAGGGGAGCCCTCCGAGGTCCGAGGGGCCCGAGGCGCCCGGCGGGTCCGTGGGACCCGATCCGTCGGCCGGTACGTCACAGGAGCAGGCGACCGCAGGGGAGAGACGATGATCGATGTTCTGGTCGTGGACGACGATGTCCGCGTCGCGCGCATCAACACGGCCTATGTGGCCAAGGTGGCCGGCTTCCGGGTGGTCGCCCAGGCCCACTCCGCCGCCGAGGCGCTGGCCCGTATCTCCGAGCACTCCGTCGATCTGATCCTGCTCGACCACTACCTGCCGGACGAGAACGGACTCGCGGTCGTCCGTGAGCTGCGGCGGCTCGGCCACCAGACCGACGTGATCATGGTGACAGCCGCGCGCGATGTCGCCACCGTCCAGTCGGCCATGCGCCACGGCGCACTCCAGTATCTGGTCAAACCCTTCAATTTCGCCGGGCTGCGGGCCAAGCTGGAGGCGTACGCGACGCTCCGCCGCACCCTGGAGAGCGGCGGGGAGGCGGAGCAGTCGGAGGTGGACCGGATGTTCGGGGCGCTCTCCGCGGCGACGGCCCCCTCGCTCCCCAAGGGCCACTCCCCCACCACCGCCGAGCTGATCCGCCAGGTGCTCATGAAGGCCGAGGGGCCGCTCTCGGCCCAGGAGATCGCGGAGCACGCGGGGATGAGCCGGCAGACCGCGCAGCGCTATCTCAAACTGCTGGAGCGGTCCGGGCGGGTACGGCTGACGCTCCGGTACGGCGAGACGGGGCGCCCTGAGCACCGCTACGCGTGGGCGGCGAGCGTCTGAGACGGGCCCCGGGCTCCCCCTCGGCGGCCTGCGGATGTCCCGTCAGACCGCTCCCGCGCCGGTCAGGGACCTGACCTCGGTCTCCGCGTGGCGGGCAGCGTCGGGCGGCTCGGTGGAGGTGACCGTACCGATCCACCCGGCGAGGAAGCCCAGCGGGATCGAGACCAGTCCCGGGTTCTCCAGCGGGAAGACATGGAAGTCGACCCCGGGGAAGACGGCCGCGGGGCTCCCCGACACCACCGGCGAGAGCGCCACCAGCAGGAGCGCCGGGATCAGCCCGCCGTAGACGGACCAGACGGCGCCGCGCGTGGTGAAGTTCCGCCAGAACAGCGAGTAGAGCAGCACCGGCAGATTGGCGGACGCGGCGACGGCGAAGGCGAGCCCGACCAGGAAGGCGACGTTCAGCTCCTGCGCGAGGAGGCTGAGCGCGATGGCGACGGCGCCGATGCCGACCGCGGCGACCCTGGCCACCGCGACCTCGCCGCGCGGCGTGGCACCGGGGCGCCTGCTCCGCAGTGAGGCGTACAGGTCGTGGGCGACGGAGGCCGAGGAGGCGAGCGTGATGCCCGCGACGACGGCGAGGATGGTGGCGAAGGCGATGGCGGCGACCACGGCGAAGAGAATCGTTCCCCCGGTCGAACCGGCGCCGCCGCCGAGTTCTAGCGCCAGCAGCGGCACCGCGGTGTTCCCGGCCGCGTTGGAGGTACGGACGGCGTCCGAGCCGACGAGGGCCGCCGCGCCGAACCCGAGCACGATCGTCATCAGGTAGAAGCCGCCGATGAGGCCGATGGACCAGACGACCGAGCGGCGGGCGGCCCGCGCGGTCGGCACGGTGTAGAAGCGCGACAGGATGTGCGGCAGTCCGGCCGTGCCGAGGACCAGGGCGAGCCCCAGGCTGATGAAGTCGAGGCGCGCGGTCCGGTCGCCGCCGTACTTCAGCCCGGGGACGAGGAAACCGCCGCCGTGACCGCTGTGGGCGGCGGCGGTGTTCAGCAGCGCGTTGACGTCGCCGTGGAAGCGGACCAGCACGAGTACGGTCAGCGCGACGGCACCGGCCATCAGCAGGACCGCCTTGACGATCTGGATCCAGGTCGTGGCACGCATCCCGCCGAGCGAGACGTAGATGACCATGAGGGCGCCCACACCGATCACGGTCCAGGTGCGCGCGGCGCCGCTCGTCCCGCCCAGGAGCAGTGCGACCAGGCTCCCCGCGCCGACCATCTGTGCCACGAGGTAGAGCACGGAGACGGTGACGGAGGAGGTGCCCGCGGCGATCCGGACGGGCCGCTCGGCCATCCGGGAGGCGACGACGTCGGCGAGGGTGAACCGGCCGCAGTTACGGACGAGTTCCGCGACCAGGAAGAGGACGACCAGCCAGGCGACGAGGAAGCCGACCGAGTAGAGCATGCCGTCGTAGCCGAAGAGGGCGATCAGACCCGAGATGCCGAGGAAGGAGGCGGCGGACATGTAGTCGCCGGCTATGGCGAAGCCGTTCTCCATGGGCGAGAAGAGCCGGCCGCCGGCGTAGAACTCCTCGGCGGTGCCGTGGCGGTGACGGCTCACCCAGGTGGTGATGGCGAGGGTGACCGCGACGAACGCGCTGAACAGCAGCAGGGCCAGGGTCTGGTGGTCACCGCTCATCGGCCGCCCCTCCCGCTCGCCGAGGACACCCCGGACGCTCCGGACGCCTCGCCGTGCCCGGCCTTCCCCGCGCGTTCCCGGTCGAAGACCGCCCAGCGCAGTTCGAGCGCCGCGCGGTCCCGGTACAGCCGGGCGTGACGGGCGTACGCCCAGGTCAGCAGGAAGGTGGAGAGGAACTGTCCGAGACCGGCGGCCATCGCCACGTTCACCGCGCCCACCACCGGCCGGGCCATCAGCCCCGGTGCCGCGGTCGCCGCGACGACGTACGCGACGTACCAGACGAAGAAGGCGAGCGAGGCCGGGACGACGAACCTCCGGTACCTGCCGCGCACTTCCTGGAAGGCGGCGCCGCGCTGGACCTCCCGGTAGATGTCGGCGGCGGGCCGGCCCTCTCCGGCCGCGTCCTCCCGACCGGTACGGGGCCCGCGCCCCGTCCCCGTACCGTCCTGGTCGCCCCAGTCCGAGGCCAGCGCGTCGTACCACGGGTCGTCGAGCCGCACCGCTGCGGCGTCGCGCCCTTCCTGCTTCTCCACCGGTCAACTCTCCTTGTCAGCGAACCGTTTCGGCGCGCGTAGCAAGGATGGTCGGAGCACGGGGACCGGCTGCCGGTCTCTCCCGCGACTTCACCCCATCAGGTGATGTTCGTCCCGGGTGGCGGGATGAATCCGCGTTGATAGGCATAGCGCACGGCCTGGGCACGGTCGCGTACCCCGGTCTTGGCGAAGAGGTTGTTGATGTGGGTCTTCACCGTGGCCGCCCCGATGTGCAGGCGCTCGGCGATCTCCTTGTTGGAGAGGCCCTCGGCGACCAGGGTGAGCACCTCGGCCTCCCGCGCGGTCACGCCGTCGGGCAGCTCCGCGGGGGCGGGCACGGCGGGCGGCGCCGTGACGTGCTCCAGCAGCCTGCGCTGCACGGACGGGGCGAGCCCCGCCTGGCCGGAGAGCACGTCGGCGACGGCCTTGACGATCTCCTCGCCCCGCGCGTCCTTGGTGAGGTAGCCGCGGGCGCCGGCCTGGAGCGCGGCGAACAGCGAGTCGTCGTCCGCGTAGGTGGTGAGCACGACGACCTGCGTCCCCGGGTGCCCGGTGCGGATCCGGCGGGTGGCCTCCACCCCGTCGCAGCGCGGCATCCGCAGATCCATCAGCACCACATCGGGGGCGAGTTCGGCGACCAGGGCCACGGCCTCCTCGCCGTCCCGCGCGGCGCCCACGACCTCGATGTCCGGCAGCAGCCCGAGCAGCATCACGATGCCCTCGCGCACCACGGACTGGTCGTCGGCCACGACCACCCGGGCCGTCATGCGGGCACTCGCAGACGCACGCTGAAACCCTTCCCCTCGGGGCCGCCGGGGACCGACCGATCGCCGGGACCGGCCTCCAACGTGCCGCCGAGCAGTTCGGCACGCTCCCGCATCCCCAGCAGACCGTACCCGGAGCCGGACGCCACCAGGGCGCCCGGGGCGGTCTCCCGGCCACCGGAGTTCCGTACGTCCAGGGTCACGTCGTCCGTGCCGTACGTCAGCAGGATCCGCACCCGCGCGCCGGGCGCGTGCTTGCGCACGTTGGTCAGCGCCTCCTGGACGACGCGGCGCACCGCCTGGGACGCCTCGGCGCGCAGCGGCCGCGGCTCCCCCGCCACGACGACCTCCGCGCCGTCCACCGCGGCCAGCTCGCGAAGGTACTCCCCGAGGGGCGCCATGTCGCCGCGCAGCGCGGAGAGCGCCTGCCGGGTCTCGGCCAGCCCCTCGCGCGCCATGGAGCGCGCGGCGACGACCCGCTCCAGGATCTGGTCGCGGAACGGCCCCGGCGGCTCCTGCCCGATCCGCAGCCGCGCCGCCTCCAGGTGCACGAGCTGCGCGGAGAGGCTGTGCGCGAGGACGTCGTGGATGTCCCGGGCGATCCTGGCCCGTTCCGCGAGGGCGGCGGACTCGGTCTCGGCGACGCGGGCGGCGCGCTCCTGCGCGAGCAGCCGCTGCGCGGTGCCGCGCGCCTCCGCGTCGAGCCGCAGGGCGTAGCCGCCGAGCACCACGCCGACGGTGGTGAGCACGACGTTCAGCCAGGTGCCGTGCTGGACGACCGCGTATCCGCCGAGCGTGGCGAGCGTGGTGGGCAGGGCGGCGGCGAGCGGCAGCCGTTGCATGCCGACGACGGCGCAGACGCACCAGAAGACGGTGGCCGCGACGACGAACCCGGCGCCCTGCGCGGCCAGCGCCCCGCCCATCAGCACCACCAGCAGCCCGAGGGACGGCCACAGGTCGTGGCGCAGGGTGGTGCGGAAGAAGGCCCAGCCGCAGAAGGCGACGGCGCCGAGCACGGCGACGGCGGCGACCGCCCCCCAGCCGCTGACATGGCGCCGGCTGAAGGTGGACCACAGGAGCGCGGCCAGCACCACCAGGCGTACGGCATGGGCCAACCATCGGCGGGCGTCGGTCAGGCCCCCACGGGACAGCGCCTCCCGTGAGGGCCATTTCGTCCAGGCGTCGGTCGTCACACACGGTCCTTCCACGGCGCGGAGGCCACGCCGCCACCATACGACGCGCCCCGGGCGTACGACACGCCGTCCCGCTGAGGTCCGTCCTCCCCGTCCTCCCGTGCGGACGGTACGGCGCCGGTACGGGCCCGCAGGGCGAGGATGCCGTCGCGGACCAGCACGGACGCGGCGAGCGCGAGCATCAGCGCGCCGCTGCCCTGGTGGACCCCCAGCAGGGCGCCGAGGCCCGTCAGCCCGAGGCGTACGGCGATACCGATTGCCCAGACGGCGAGGGTGGCCCGGGTGCCCTTCGACCGGACCGTGCCGTCCGGCCCGGTCCACAGCCGGGTGGTCCAGGCCCAGCCGGCGCCCATCGCCACGCCCACCACCAGCTCGACGCCGAGCAGCGCCAGGGACAGCGGCCGCTCGTCCGCGCCGAGCAGCCCAGGCCGGCGCAGGGCGAGGAAGACGAGGACGGCGGGGACCACGAGCACGCCGCGCCCGCCGGTGGCGACCCGCCTGGCCTTGAGCTGGCGCGCCACCACCAGGACGACCACGGCGGCGATCAGGAGCACATCGATCAGCGACGACAAGGGGGCCTCCGGGACGAAGAAGTTCAACGCCCTCGACATTACGGAGAAACCCCAGGTCACAGCATCGGCTCGGGGGTTGATCGCGGGTGGAGGTACGGCCTCCACCCGTAGGTGGAGGCCGTGTCCCGCGCTCCGCCCGGGGCGGTGGTGGTGGTCAGGCGTCGATGCGCGAGCGGTCCAGGGTCGCCGCCGAGCTGGTGATGAACTCCTTGCGGGGCGCCACCTCGTTGCCCATCAGCAGATCGAAGACCTGCTCGGACGACTCCAGGTCGCCGATGTTGATGCGCCGCAGGGTGCGGTGGCGCGGGTCCATCGTCGTCTCCGCGAGCTGGTCGGCGTCCATCTCTCCGAGGCCCTTGTAGCGCTGGATGGAGTCCTTGAACCGGATGTTCTTGCGCTGGTACTCCAGCAGCGTCCGGCGCAGCTCGTTGTCCGAGTACGTGTACACGTACTTGTCCTGGCCCTTCTTGGGCTGGACCAGCTCGATCCGGTGCAGCGGCGGTACGGCGGCGTAGACGCGGCCCGCCTCCACCATCGGCCGCATGTACCGCTGGAAGAGCGTGAGCAGCAGGATACGGATGTGGGCGCCGTCGACATCGGCGTCGACGAGGAGCACGATCTTGCCGTAACGGGCGGCGTCGATGTCGAAGGTCCGGCCCGAGCCCGCCCCTATGACCTGGATGATCGCTCCGCACTCGGCGTTCTTGAGCATGTCCGTGACCGAGGCCTTCTGGACATTGAGGATCTTGCCGCGGATCGGCAGCAGCGCCTGGAACTCACTGTTCCTGGCGAGCTTCGCCGTACCGAGCGCGGAGTCCCCCTCCACGATGAACAGCTCGCTGCGGTCCACGTCGTCGCTGCGGCAGTCGGCGAGCTTGGCCGGCAGCGACGAGGACTCCAGCGCCGTCTTCCTGCGCTGCGCGTCCTTGTGCTGGCGGGCCGCGATCCGGGTGCGGGCGGCGGCGACCGCCTTCTCCAGTACGGCGCGTGCCTGCGCCTTCGCGTCGCGCTTCGTCGACGTCAGGAACTCCTTGAGCTCCTTGGCGATGACGTTGGCGACGATCCGGTTGGCCGCGGAGGTGCCCAGGACCTCCTTGGTCTGGCCCTCGAACTGCGGCTCGGCGAGCCGCACCGTGACCACGGCGGTGAGACCTTCCAGGGCGTCGTCCTTGACGACGTCGTCCTCGGCGACGCGCAGCATCTTGGCGGAGCGCAGCACCTCGTTGACCGTCTTGGTCAGGGAACGTTCGAATCCGCTCACATGGGTGCCGCCCTTGGGGGTGGCGATGATGTTGACGAACGACTTGACCGCCGTGTCGTACCCGGTGCCCCAGCGCAGGGCCACGTCGACGCCCAGCTCGCGGGTGACCTCGGTGGGGGTCATGTGGCCGCGGTCGTCGAGGACCGGCACGGTCTCCTTGAAGGTGCCCTGGCCGGTGAGGCGCAGCACGTCGCAGACGGCCTTGTCCTGCGCCAGGTACTCGCAGAACTCGCTGATGCCGCCGTCGAAGCGGAAGGTGTCCTCGACCGGGCCGCTTCCGTCGAGTCCCCGCTCGTCCCGGACGACGAGGGTCAGGCCGGGAACCAGGAAGGCGGTCTGGCGGGCGCGCTGGTGCAGGTTCTCCAGGGAGAGCTTGGCGTCCTTGAGGAAGATCTGCCGGTCGGCCCAGTAGCGCACACGTGTGCCGGTACGGGTCTTGGGCACCCGCTTCGCCTTACGCAGCCCGTTCGCGGGGTCGAAGGGGCTGTCGGGGCCCTGCTCGGTGAACATTCCGGGGACACCGCGGCGGAAGCTGATCGCGTGGGTGGAGCTGTTGCGGTCCACCTCGACGTCGAGACGGGCGGAGAGGGCGTTGACGACGGAGGCGCCCACGCCGTGCAGCCCGCCCGAGGCGGCGTACGAGCCGCCACCGAACTTTCCGCCCGCGTGCAGCTTGGTCATCACGACCTCGATGCCGGAGAGCCCCGTCTTGGGCTCGACGTCGACGGGGATGCCCCGGCCGTTGTCCTTGACCTCGACCGAGCCGTCCTCGTGGAGGATCACGTCGATGTGGTCGCAGTAGCCGCCCAGGGCCTCGTCGACGGAGTTGTCGATGATTTCCCAGAGGCAGTGCATGAGGCCGCGGCTGTCGGTCGACCCGATGTACATTCCGGGGCGCTTGCGGACCGCTTCGAGTCCTTCAAGGACGAGCAGGTGCCGCGCGGTGTAGTTGGAACCGTCACGGTCTGCTGTCAGCAGCGCTGTGGACGGCACGGACGTATCGGCGGTCACGCGGGTTCGCTCCTCGCTGAATTTGAGATGTGGCCCCGTGGGGTAAAGGCCCGGCGTCTGTCACCGGTCAGAGGGTACAGAGGCCTGGTAGAGCCGTTGTCACGCCACCCTCGCGAATTCTTATGCTAGTCCAAGGTCGTATACGTGTTCGATCGTTCGGCGGAGTGAAGCACACATCACGTTCCCTTCCAGGCATGAACCATTTAGGCTCCGGGCACGTCCTCATCAACAACCGGCAAGCCGGCCGGCGCAGGACGAACCCCCTGACCACTATCTGCAAGCAACGCGAAACCCGTAGTGCGAAGCCCAGCTATGCAATACGGCTCATTCGCCGCCAACCGCCAGCAACCAGCCACGACGGAAGAAATTTTCGAGGAAAAGCCGCGAGCGGGAACGTTTTCGGCCTGGTTGGATGTTGACCCTGGTACGACAGCTCGTCGAGCTAGAGAAGAGGCGACGTGACTACTGTTCTGACCCCCGCGAGCCCCCTGACGGCGGCTGACCGCTGCGACCGGTGCGGCGCCCAGGCCTATCTGCGCGTCCTCCTGTCGAGCGGTGGTGAACTGCTCTTCTGCGCCCACCACGGACGCAAGTTCGAGCCGGAACTCAAGAAGATCGCCGCGGAAATACAGGATGAGACCGACCGACTGACGGCCGTACCGGCCGGCGGTGGTGAAGAGGAACACTGACACCTCGCATCCACACGACGAGCCAAGGGCCGGCCCGCTGACCGGCCGACGGGCGGCCACCCCGCGACC
>NZ_JBHZEJ010000105.1:0-20312 GCF_042756365.1 Streptomyces sp. NPDC059092 | reverse complement strand
CGGCTGACCCCACCCGCGGATGCGCACGCTCAGACACGACGGTGGCGGCCATAGTGTTCGCCCACCTGTCCGTGATAGCCCGTGTCGCCGATGTGCTTGTCCTTGTCGAACTCGGGTGCGTCCTTGATCTCCGCCTTGGTGGCATCGACGTAGATCTTCTCTTCGGCCGTGTCGACACGGCTGACGGTACCGGCGGGCAGCAGGACATGCTTTCCGAAGATCCAGACTCCGGTGTCCACGACCAGATAGGAAGAACCGACCTCGTCGGACTGCTTGTCGACCTTGCCGATACTTCCGTCGGTCGCCTCCACCTTGTACCCGGTCAGGGTGTTTCCCGCGGTGTGGCCGGTCGTCGGCTGGTAGCCCCAGATGTCACTCATAAAATACGGCTCCTTCAAAGTTGTTCGTTCAAGAGCAGCCTCCGGTAATTCCGGTGACTATTTCTCTCCGACTCCTGTGCCCCGGTTCTCGCGCTTCACGCAACCAGCTCGAAAAACCGCGGGGAACCACGTTCCGATGTTCCCCGCTCATGAGCGTGGGGCCCGGACGCCGAGCGTCCGGGCCCCACCTGGGCATCGATCGATTGCCCGCCCTACCGGGGCCTACCGGCAATACCGACGCCTACCAGCGATACCACCGGCCACGCTTTCCGCCGGTTCCGGCGGAACGCATGACGAAGCCGAGCGCCCAGAGAACCAGCACGATGACCGCGATAATCCACAGGGCCTTGAGTGCGAAGCCCGCACCGAAAAGAACCAGGGCCAGCAGCAGGACGAGAAGCAGGGGAACCATAGTTATCAACCTCCGAAACACCGCATGCCCCGCGCATTTTCCCCCACACACATTTTTTCATGTGTTTCTTGCCCGCTTTCCGGGGCATGGCCCACGGGCCTCGTCCAGCACTCGCCCTCAGGCGTTACCGGCACCGGCACCATGCCGCGAACGACCGGCGAACCAGTGGTACACGGCACCGAGCGCGACAGCCACCTGAGTACCCGTACGCACACCTCCACCCGCGATCCGACGTGTCCGACCCCGTGGGCCCGGCCCACCGACGCAGGGCGGAGGAATCACGCGAGCGGCGCCGCGGGCCGGGCCGCGACAGCAAGTCCTCTCACGGCAGGTCGGTACGTCCCAGCCAGGCCGGTTTCACCGGCACGCCGTCCTCGTCGCACTCCACCGCCGTCGCCACCACCACCGACGGCGACGGCGACGGCGACGGGACCTTCGGCCTCGGCGGCTCGGCCGGCGGCGCCTCCGCGACGGGCTCATCGGCGACCCGTTCCGGAGGTACGGGACGGTCGGTGTCATCCAGGAGTTCGACAGCCGAGAAGCGGGTGGCGTGGGACTGCCACGCGCCGTCGACGACCAGCAGGAATCCATCACCGTCGCGGAAGAGGCGGCGCCGCTTGGGGCTCCTGGGGTGCTCCGGCGTGTACGCACGCGCCCGTCTCTCCAACTCCGCCAGCGCCAACCCCCGTTCACCCTCCACGTGCGCCATCACATGGGCCTCGGTGTGTTTGCGCTCCCCCAGGCCAACCGTCATCTCCAGGACGAGTCCCCACGTCGCCATGACCATCTTCCTCACTCCCGGCTCTCCAGGAACACTCCTCAGTGGCCCGTGTGGTTCCCCGCCCACACCATGGGGATTCTGCCCGACCAGGGGTTTGCCCGTTCGAGTTGGCCCGCGAGACGGAAGAGGCTGCCTTCGAGCCCGTAACCCGCGGCGAACTGCATGCCGACCGGGAGCCCCGTGCCGGCGTCGGCCGTCACGGGCACGGACATGGCGGGCGTGCCCGACACGTTGAACGCCGCGGTGAACGGCGAGTGGTCGAAGAGGCGGCGAAGCCAGCCCAGGCCGTCCAGCGCCTCCGCGCCCTCGGCATGGGTACCCAAGGGGATGGGAAGCTCCGGCAGGGTCGGGGTGAGCAGCATGTCGTGGGCGGCGAAGTACCGTGCCAGGCTCCGGGCGATCCGGTTCCGGATGGCGAGAGCGGTGACGAACTGGGCGCCGGTGACCCGCTGTCCGTAGCGATAGCTGGCAAGGATGGGCGGTTCAAGTGTCGAGGAGTCGATGGGCCGGCCGAAGGCGCCGGCGAGCTCGTCGACCTGGGCCGTGAGATTCGCCGCCCATTGACGGGCGCCGGCCAACAGGAACTCCTCCCAGTCGGCCCCGAGGCCGACCTCGACCTCCTCCACCTGGTGGCCGAGGGATTCGAGCAGCCGCACGGTGCGGGAGAGCGCGTCGGCCACGGGTGCGGTGGTGCGGCGTCCGCCCCATGCCTGGGCGAGGACACCGATCCGCAGCGAGCCGGGGTGGCGGGTGACTTCCTCCGCGTACGGCCGGGGCGGCTCCTGGGCGAAGTAGGGGTCGCCCGGCTCCGGGCCGCGGATCTGGTCGAGCAGGGCCGCACTGTCCCGTACGGTGCGGCTGACGCTGCCCTGCACGGCCAGGCCGTTGAAGACCTCGTCGAAGTACGGGCCCACGGAGACCCGGCCACGGGTGGGCTTCAGCCCGAAGAGGCCGTTGTAGGCGGCAGGAATACGGATCGAGCCCGCGGCGTCGGTGGCGTGCGCCAGCGGAACCACCCCGGCAGCGACAGCCGCGCCCGCGCCCCCGCTGGATCCGCCCGCGCTCCGCTTGAGGTCCCACGGGTTGCGAGTCGCGCCGTACAGCACTGATTCCGTCGTGGTGCTGTATGCCAACTCCGGTGTCGCGGTACGCCCGAACGTCACGAGGCCGGCCCTCCGGAAGCGCCGCATCAGGGCGGAGTCGGCGCCGGCGACGTTGCCCGCCGCGAGACGGCTGCCCAGCTCCATCCGCCGCCCGGCCATGGAGACGGCGATGTCCTTGATCAGGAAAGGGACCCCGGCCAGCGGCGCGCTGCCGGGGGCGGGCCCGTCGTCGGCCGGCCATGTCTCCACGATGGCGTTGATCCGCGGATTGACCGTCCGCGCGGCCTCGCGCGCTGCTGCTTCCAGTTCGGCGGGGGTGACCTCGCCCCGGTCCACCAGCTCCGCGAGCCCGACCGCGTCATACCTGACGTATTCACTGATGCGCACTGCCACTCCCCACAAAGAACGCGATACCTTCGAGTACCGAACGATACCCAACGGTATCGCTCGGAACGGACTGGTACCGTAGCAGGAGGTGAGAGACCCGCACCCGACCGGACGAGTCACGGAGCAGTCATGGCATCGACCGCCAGCAGGCCGAGCAGGGTGGCGAAACTGCCGCCCCGCGAGCGCATCCTCGATGCGGCGGAAGAGCTCTTCCGGAGCGACGGGATCCGGCGGGTCGGCGTCCAGGCGATCGCCGAGAGGGCCGAGACGACCAAGATGGCCATCTACCGGCACTTCGAAACCAAGGACGCGCTGGTCGCGGAGTGGCTGCGGATCGTCGCCGCCGACTACCGGGCAGCCTTCGACCGGGTCGAGGCCGAACACCCCGGTCGGCCCAGGGAGCAGATCCTGGGCCTGGCCCGCTTCATCGCCGAAGGGCTGCCGGCGATCTCGCACCGGGGCTGCCCGTTCATCAACTCCATCGCCGAGCTGCCCGACCGCTCCCATCCCGCACGGCAAGTGATCGAGAAGCACAAGGCCCACCAGATGCGCAGGCTGGTCGGTATGTGCGCCGGGGCCGGCCTGCCCGACCCCGGACAGACCGCGGCAGAGATCACCTTCGTACTCGAAGGCGCACAGGTCAGCACGCAGATCGGAAGCGTCGATCAGGTGGGGGACCGGCTGATGAGAATCGTCGAAGGGATCATCGACCGGCCCCCGCCGCCCCCCGGCAAGTCCCGGGCGGCCACCGACTGACAGTGGTCGAGGGAGGCCGGAGCGCGCTGCCGCCGCGTGGTTCAGCCCCCGGCTGTGCCGTCCCAGCCGGTGCCGGTCAACCCGTCGCCGAAGGTGGCGAGTTCGGGGTGCGGTGCGCGCAGAGCCGGCGGCCGTCCTCGCCGAGCGGCGGGGCGAACAGGAGACCGCGCCTACGACCTGCTGCGGCTGTTCGGCCGTGAACGCCTGCCCCACCCCGCTGGGGCAGGCGTTCACCCCGTACTGCCGCATCGAAAGGACCATGCGTCTGGTTGAACCGGCAGTTCACCGTGCGGGAGTCCCGCCACGGCCTCGTCCGTACGATCTGCCACGGTGGCCGGGGGCAGATCCGGCAGACGCACCGCGAGGGCCCGGGCGAGGGCCCGGGCGAGGGCCGGCTCAAAAAAAATCGGACGCCGATGTCGAGAACCCGCGTCCGGCTCCGTCCCAGGGGTGAACGCGGCCACAATGGACCGCACGAACACCGAGGAGAGCCACCATGGCCAAGTACCTGCTGCTGAAGCACTACCGCGGCGCCCCTGCTCCGGTCAACGACGTGCCGATGGACCGGTGGAGCCAGGAAGAGATCTCGGCGCACATGCGGTACATGAACGACTTCGCGGCCCGGCTGGAGAAGACGGGCGAGTTCGTCGACGGTCAGGCGCTCGCCCCCGAGGGAGCGTGGGTCCGCTACGACGGTGAGGGGCGCCCGCCGGTCACCGACGGACCGTTCGCGGAGACCAAGGACCTCATCGCCGGCTGGATGATCATCGACGTCGACGGCTACGAGCGCGCCGTCGAGCTGGCCGGGGAGCTGTCGGCCGCCCCCGGGGCGGGCGGCAGGCCGATCCACGAGTGGCTGGAGGTGCGTCCGTTCCTGACCGCGCCGCCCACCATCACGGAGTGACGTCACCGATGGACGAGGTCCGGCTCAGGAGCCTCACGCCGGGCGTGCTCACCGTCCTCGTCCGCCGCGGGGCCGACTTCGCTGCGGCCGAGGACGCCGTGCAGGACGCTCTGGTCGAGGCGCTCCGGGTCTGGGCGGCCGACCGGCCGCGCGATCCCAAGGGCTGGCTGGTCACCGTGGCCTGGCGCAAGTTCCTCGACGCGCGGCGCGCCGACACCGCCCGCCGCCGGCGTGAGGACCGCGTCGAGGAGGAGCCGGCGCCCGGGCCGGCGCCCGCGGTGGACGACACACTCCAGCTCTACTTCCTGTGCGCCCACCCGTCGCTGACCCCGGCATCGGCGGTCGCGCTCACGCTGCGCGCCGTCGGCGGGCTGACCACCCGCCAGATCGCCGAGGCCTACCTGGTGCCCGAGGCGACCATGGCGCAGCGCATCAGCCGGGCCAAGCGCACCGTCTCCGGCGTGCGCTTCGACCGGCCCGGCGATGTCGCCACCGTGCTGCGCGTCCTCTACCTCGTCTTCAACGAGGGCTACTCCGGCGACGTCGACCTCGCCGCCGAGGCCATCCGGCTCACCCGGCGTCTCACGGCGGCGATCGACCACCCGGAGGTGGCCGGGCTGCTCGCTCTCATGCTGCTCCACCACGCCCGGCGTGCCGCCAGGACCGCGCCCGACGGGAGCCTGGTGCCGCTCGCCGAACAGGACCGCGGCCGGTGGGACACCGCGTCGATCGCCGAGGGCGTCGGGATCCTGCAGGCGGCTCTCGCCCGCGACCGGCTGGGCGAGTTCCAGGCCCAGGCAGCCATCGCGGCACTCCACGCCGACGCGCCCACCGCAGAGGAGACCGACTGGGCGCAGATCGTCGAGTGGTACGACGAGCTCGCGCGTCTGACCGGCAGCCCGGTCGTCCGGCTCAACCGCGCGGTCGCCGTCGGGGAGGCCGACGGACCGCACGCCGGCCTGGTGGCGCTCGCCGCGCTGGACGCCTCACTGCCTCGCTACGCCGCGGTGGCGGCGTACCTCCACGAGCGCGACGGCGACCTGGTGGCGGCGGCACGGCTGTACGCCGAGGCGGCCCACAAGGCACCCAACCTCGCCGAGCGCGACCACCTGACGCGCCAGGCCGCCCGGCTCAACGCCCGCCGATGCGGCTGACGGGACGCGCCCGTACTCCCCCGCGACCGCGGGCGCACCCCCGTGGCCGGAGCGTTCGCACCCCACCTCAAGGTAGGGCAGGCGCTACCGTCGCGACGCCTGCGGCCTGGCCGGCTCCACCGCCGCGTACGTGCGCCCGCCGGCTGCGGCGCGGTGGAGCGCGACGGCTGCGGCGCGATGGGGCGCGCCGGCCTCCTTCAGAGCTCCTCCGGGTACCTCACGGCTGTGCCTGCTTCGACAAGGTGAGGATTTCGGCTCCGTCGTCGGTGATGGCGATCGTGTGCTCACTGTGTGCCGTCCGGCAGCCTGTCGCACTTCGGAGCGTCCACCCGTCGGCATCGGTGACGAGTTGCGCGGTGTCCGCCATGACCCACGGCTCCAGTGCCAACAGCAGCCCAGGACGCAGTTTGTAGCCACGGCCAGGCCGTCCGTTGTTCGAAACGTGCGGGTCCTGGTGCATCGTCGATCCGATGCCATGACCTCCGAACTCGGTGTTGATCGGGTACCCCGCCTGGCTGAGGACCGTGCCGATGGCATGGGAGATGTCGCCGATGCGGGCCCCGGGCCCGGCGGCGGCGATCCCCGCGGCCAGCGCGCGTTCGGTCGCACTGATCATCGCGACGCTCTCCGGGTGCTCCGTGTCGCCCACGATGAAGCTGATGGCCGCGTCCGCGGCGACTCCGCCTTTGGAGACGGCGAGGTCGAGTGTCAGCAGATCGCCGTCGGCAAGCGTGTAGTCGTGCGGCCGTCCGTGGAGCACGGCGTCGTTGACGGCCGTGCAGATGTAGTGGCCGAACGGGCCGCGTCCGAAGGAGGGCTCGTAGTCGACGTAACAGGACAGCGCCCCCGCCTCGACGATCATGGCCTTGGCCCACCGGTCGATGTCCAGAAGGTTCGTGCCAACCGTGCTACGGCCCTTCAGCGTCTGCAGGATGTCAGCGACCAGGGCACCTGTGCCCTTCGCTCGGGCCAGCAGGGTGGGGTTCAGGATCTCGATCATGTGGCGTCCTTCTCACGCAACCAATAACTATACCGGCCGTACTATACCGGTATGAGAATCGGAGCCGTGCTCAGGTTGCCGCTCAAACCCGCAGAGGTCGAACGCGGACAGCACCTCGGCGGGTGCCGCCCGGGCCCGGTGCCGACGAGCGGCGTGAGGACCAGGGCGGCGAACGACGCGGACGTCAGCGCGGCGGACAGCGCCGGACACTCCAGGGCGGGCCGCAGGTGCGGGAACAGCAGCTACGTGAACGACGGCACTCCGGTGTTGAGGACGGGCACCGGCAACACGCCCCACCGGGCGGTCTCATCCCGCAGGACCGACGGGTGAATCAGGCGGATCAGGGGGGTCCGGCCGGTGTCGGACGGTGAGGGCGAAGCACGTGGGCACCGCACGCCCCGCCCCGAGGGCGGGTTCACTCAGGCCGTGGCGGGCTGGGCTTCAGGAGAGGTGGGGGCCAGACGGCCGGTCCGGTGGAGCGCGTAGAGGGATCCGGAGCAGGCCAGGCCAAGGGCGAGGAGCACCAGCCAGGGCAGCGCTGACACACCGGCCTCGCGGGCCGCGTCGAGGGAGGCCCCGGTGAGCAGGTTGCCCACCGTGATGCCGATGCCACAGATGGTGTTGTAGAGGCCGTAGTGGGTGGCGACGAGCCGGTTGCCCGAGAGCCGGACAATGGTGTCCATCTCGAAGGGGTACGCGATCATCGTGCCCAGCGCCAGCAGCAGCGCGGCCAGCATCGGCGGCACGGCGGCGAGCAGCCACCGCCCGGCCCCTCCGTCGGGCACCGGCACGGCGGTGGACGCGAGCAGGGGCACGAACGCCAGCCCCATGCTCAACAACCCCCAGGCCAGGGCCTGTCCCGGCGCGAGGCTCCGCCTGCACCAGGCGGTCACCCTGGTCTGCCCGAAGATCGTGGCCAGGCCGGACGCCGCGAAGAGCAGCGCCACCGCCACGGTCTCGATCTCACCCCCGTCGCCCAGACGGCGCACCTCCAGCGGCAGCGCCAGATAGACCTGGAACGACAGGACGTACGAACCGATCATGGCCGTGGAGAAGAGCAGGAAGGCCCGGTTACGCACCACGCTCCGCCACTGGGACAGCACGCTTTCCCGCTCACCCGCCTCGGCGTCCCCGTCCTTGTCGGCCCCGCGCGCGGGGAGCGCCCGGATCTGCACGACGCTCAGCAGAGCGAAGATCGTCGCCGAGACGAGGCAGGTGATCCGGAAGTCCACGCCCGTCAGCAACATTCCCACCAACGGGCCGAGCAGGATCCCCGCCTGGTAGAAGACGTTGAACAGCGCGAATGCCTCGACGCGGCGTTCGCCCGCGTCGGCGGCGAGATAGGCCCGTACGGCCGGGTTGAACAACGCTCCCGCGAAGCCGATGGCCGCCGAGGCGACGAGCAGCGCCGGTAGCGAGTCGATCAGCCCCAACATGGCGAAGCCGGCGGTGCGCAGCACGCATCCGGCGACGATCAGGGGTTTGTAGCCGAACCGGTCGGCGAGGGTGCCGCCGATGAGGAACATGCCCTGCTGGCTGAAGTTGCGTACCCCCAGGACGAACCCGACCAGCCAGCCGGCCAGCCCGAGGGTTCCGGACAGGTGCTGGGCCAGATACGGCATCAGCATGTAGAAGCCGAGGTTGATGGTGAACTGGTTCGCCATCAGCAGTTGCACGCTCCGTTCGTACGACCGGACCTGTGCGAGCGTTCCCTTCACCGGGTACCGCCTTCGGTACGCGAGGCGCCCTCTTCGCCGACGGGCCGCGCCGCGGGCGGAGCGATCGGGTCGACCACCGTGGTGCAGCGGGTCCAGCGGGTGACCTCCTTCTCGTCGGACCGCCCCACCACCTCGGGGTCGGGAGCCGGGGAGACACCGAGCAGCCCGTGTCCCGCGCAGTAGGCGTCGTCGTAGACCGTCTCCAGATAGCGCTGCGGACCGTCGGGGAAGACCGCGACGATCCGCGTGTCCCCGGCGAGCGTACGGGCGAGCCAGCCGGCGACCAGCGCGACGGCGCCGACGCTCCAGCCGCCCGTGGCGTAGTGCGAGGCGGCCAGTTTCCGGCAGGCCCAGACCGATTCGGCGGGGGCCACCCAGTGCACCTCGCTGAAGTTCTCGTACGCGACGTTGCGCGGGTGGATGCTCGATCCGAGCCCGCGCATCAGCCTGGACCGGGCCGGCTGGCCGAAGATGGTCGAGCCGACGGTGTCCACGCCCACCAGGCGCATCGCGGGGTAGAGCTGGCGAAGGACGCGGGAGATGCCCGCCGAGTGCCCTCCCGTGCCGACACTGCACACGAGGACATCGATGTGGCCCACCTGGGAGGCGAGTTCGAGGGCGAGCGGGGTGTACGCGGCGACGTTGTCCGGGTTGTTGTACTGATCGGGGCTCCAGGAGCCGGGGTGCTGCGCGAGCAGTTCGGCGACGCGGTCGCGGCGGGCCTGCTGCCAGCCGCCGGTGGGGTGAGGGCGCGGCACCAGGTCCACGGTGGCGCCGTAGGCGGCCAGGAGCCGGATCATGGACGGTTCGAGGCCCGGATCGGTGACGAGCGTGACCGGGTGGCCGTAGACCATTCCGGCCAGTGCGAGGCCCAGGCCGAGCGTGCCGCTGGTCGACTCGATGATGGGGCGGCCGGGCAGCAACTCACCGCGGGCGCGGGCCCGTTCGACCATGTGGAGTCCGGGGCGGTCCTTGATGCCGCCGGGGTTGAAGCCTTCGAGCTTCGCCCAGAAACCGCGGCCCGGCGCGGCGAACGGCTGGGACACCCGCAGGAGGGGTGTGTTGCCGACGAGCCCCGGCAGGGTCGCGCTCGCGGGCGTGAAGTCGCTCGTGAGGGGCGGGTGGGCCGAGGAAGGGCTCGGGGAGTGGGTCGGTGAGTACATCTCTTCGCTCTCATTCGCTGGAGAAGCTGCGTGGGGCGGTGCGGGGCGGTGCGGGGACCTCGTCTCGCGCGGCGCTCGTGAGGGGAGCGGGCGCGGCGGGTCGGCTGCGGAGGACCGCGATGGCCGCTCCGAGAGGCCCTAGATCAGCCATCTGCACAGGGCGGCCAGTACGGTTCGGCCGCCGGTCGGTATCCAGCTCCGGAGAGCACCGAGATGTTCAGCGATGAGCGGCCAGGCCGCGCGGGCGGCGGCACCGGTGGCCGCGCAGGGCGGGGCGCGGAAGGGCAGCGGCTTGACCCCGGCGCGGCCGGTGTTGGGGACGGAGCAGCCGTCGGGCACCCGGGATCCGACGGCGACGTAACTACCGGGGTTCTTCTGGAGGGTGGAGAGGGAACGCGACACACCGTCCGCGCCCGCTGGGGAGAGGTTCGCCCGATGGGGCGCGTCGGCTGCGCACTGCACGGTGGCAAGGAGCAGGGCGCTCAGGGCGGTCCATAAGAGTCGTCGCTTCCAGAACTCCCCGACCCGCGGCAGAAGCCGGGGCCGTAAGGACGGAATCGCCCGCGGGCGGTCGAACGAGGTGGCGGAGCAGGGCGGCACAGATCCTCCGCGCGGCGGCTGCCCGTGCCGGATCGGCTACGGCAGGGCAGGGATGAGAGGGCGGCGTGACGAGCCGTCGGACCTTCCCTCACCGCGCACAGAACAGCGCGGGGGAGGCCGGACGCCATGACCCGATCGTTCGGGAGAGACGTGAGTGCGGCTTCGTGCCGCTCCGCCACGTCTCGGCGAAAGACCGACCGGGTGGGGATCCGGCCCTAGATACGCAGAACGGAAGTCTCTGCCGCATGTGGTGCGGGAACCGAGCCCCACACCACGGAGATGTGTCCGTGCGCGACATGAGGCACGGCGTCTTCCACCGCCGAGCTCAGCGTCGATGGGCCCGGCATACCCGTTCCAGGCCCCTGCGGGGGCTGGCCGAGTGCGCACTCCTGGAGTGCGTGGTGCTGCCCGTGGCCGCCGTGATGGCCACCCGGCGGGTCGGTGTCACCGAGGTAACACGTAGCACTCGCGAACTGTGGAATCTCGGTGAAGCCTGCAGAACCGTCGGCCGGGGCCGCGACGCCGTCGGACGAAGCGAGATGCCCCAGCGTTCCTTCGGGACTCGCCGCGTGCGTGTACAACACACCGAAAAGGATCAGAGCCAGTCCCAGCAGACGCAGCGGAGCAGCTGGTAGGCGGCTCCGCCATGTGCTGAAAGGCGACCTGGCTGTCATCACGCCGTGATCCTAGCCGCTGCCCCTCGTCACAATGGCAAGAACATCGCGAACACTGCGTGAACAAGCCATTCGCGAATCACGCCGCACCGAGGACGCGCTCCACGTCGATCCGGCCACCCAGCCATTCGCAGAAGGCAACAGGCCTTTTGAGGCAACGCTCTGGCGTTGACACGGCCGGTTGAACGCTCGGCTCCGTCTGCCGCGCCATTGTCCGGATCCTTGCGTCTGCTCACGCGGAGAGGAGCGTTCATCTGTTTGATCATCCGCGTCCGGCCGGCGAGGACATCGACCGCGGGCCTGATCGCCTCTGGTCTTCTCCACGGTTCCGCGGGCGCGCGACGCGCGGGGCGAGCCCGTCGGAGAAGACGGGGGTGCTCGTCTTCAGACGGTAGGTGCGATTGGCGGTCCCGCATCTCTCGGCCGCGCCGACGCCGACGTGGGTGCCGCACAGTGCCACCGCGCCGCCCACGCAGTTGATCCGTGCGTGGGACGAGCCGCTTCGCCAGTTGGTGGAACCACTGGGGTGGCTGCACCGCTTGAGCGTCGGTGGATACGCTTTCAGGAGGCGCGGGGAAGCACTCCGCGCCGTATCTCCTGTCCCGTGCGTCCCGAGGACGTACATGTCGAAAGCTCGCGACACATGCAACTCGGTCCGGCACGATCCGCCTCCCCGGCGACCGGGGTGTTGCGCGGGCTGCGTGCGTCGGTGCTCGCGGTGCTGTGTGTGCTGCTGCCGCTGGCCGGACACGCGCTGTCGCAGGGGCATGTGCCCCGCGTGGTCATCGTGGCCGGGGTCGCCGCCGTGGCCGTCCCCGGCGCGGTGGCACTGACGCGTCATCGGTTGACCGACGCGCAGGTGCTCGGCGCCCTCGCGGCCACCCAAGTGGCCTGTCATGCCGCGTACTCGCTGCCGGGCGCCTGCCGAGCGGTAGCGGGAGAAGCCCTGCCCCTTGGTGGTCTGCCCGCTGCCGTCGAGCACGGCGCGGTCGCGGGGCCGCCCGCCGGTGTGCCGCTGGCCGGGCATCTGGTGACGCTGGCCATCGGTGTCCGACTGCTGGGGGTCACGGAACAGCTGCTCCGGCAGAGCCGGGCGTTGCTGATGGCCGTAGGACACCTGCTGCTGTTCATCCGGCCGCCGTCGGCTGCCACTCACCGGCAGGGCCCGGCGTCCGGAATCCAGGAAAGCAGCTCGCCCCTGAAGTCGGCCGTACTGGCGCGACTGAACCCGGGCAGGGCTCCTCCACCTCGTGGACTCGCTCCGTTCGCCCTTCACCGGCCGACACCGACCGGCGGTCCCTGCCTGCCCTGACGGGCACGACGGTGGGACCCGCTCGGCTCGCCGGGTCCTATCGTCCCGGCGGCCTGACCGCCGGGGGACACAGAGAGCCCATGACATGCCCGTCACCAACTGGCGTGCCGCCAGCGTGGCCGTACCCAGCCTTGGCATACCCGTGGTCGCGGCAGGTGTGCTCGCCGCCACGACTCCGCAAGCGGCCGCCCGCACCGAGCTGGTCTCCCGCAGCCCGGCACGTGCGGCCACACTCGGCCGGCCACCCGAACGCGTCACGCCGACCTTCAGCGACGCGATGACGCAGAGGTACGCCAAGGCCGCCGTCACCGCATCAGGCACCACGCCGGACGGCACATCCGACAGCGCGGCCGCCATGTCCGGCGCGCCAGAGGTCGCGGGTCGGGTCGTCCCGCTCGCACCGCGTCTGACGATGCCGTTCCACTCCTGGTTCAACTTCTCCCTGCTGAACTCGTCCGCCCTGATCGGCCGCCGGCGGGTGGAACTGCCTCAGCCGACCGCGGGCCGGGCGTCCCCGCCCCGTCCCCCCAACACCCGCCTCGACCTCCGTCCGCACCCGACAGACCGGGGAATCATGAAGAAGCACCTTTACATCGCCGTGGTGATGGTGGCCGCGTTCGGCGCCGCCCTCGGTTCCTTCCTGCTGTTCTCCCCCGACCAGCCGCGCGGCTCCGTGGACGCCGAGCCTGCCGCCGTGGCCCTGACCGTACGTGAGTCGAGCCATCGCCTCACCCGGCCCGAACGGTCCGAGCTGACCGTCGTGGAGTTCCTGGACTTCGAGTGCGAGGCGTGCGGGGCCGTGTACCCGGTTGTGGAGGAACTCCGCGAGAAGTACCAGGACCGTGTCACCTTCGTCGCCCGCTACTTCCCGATGCCCGGCCACCGTAACGGCGAGCTCGCCGCCCGTACCGCCGAAGCCGCCGCCCAGCAGGGCAAGTTCGAGCAGATGTACGGCAAGCTCTTCACCACCCAGGCCCAGTGGGGCGAAGCCAAGGAATCGAAGGAAACCGTCTTCCGGGGTTATGCGGAGCAACTCGGCCTGGACATGCGGACATTCGACGCGGCACTGAAGGATCCGGCGACGGCGGCACGGGTGCGGGCGGACCAGCGCGACGGGCTGGGCCTGGGTGTGCAGGGCACACCGACCTTCTTCCTCGACGGAGAACGTGTCTCCCCGGCATCCAAGGAGGAGTTCGAAGCGCTCATCAGCGACCGGCTGTCGTGACCGTGACGGTGGCCGCACCCGTACCCCAAGGAGCCGGACGATCGGCCACGCCGTGGAGGAATTGGAGGTGCCCGACATCATCGTGTGCGGCCACTCCCACTGCGGCCTCGTAGAAGCCGGCCTGAGAACCGGCCCCGCGGAAGACGCGGACGGCCGGCCCTCTCCCGACGCGTACGACAAGGTGACCACCGTGACCAGCAGCAAGCCACCCGTCTTCGACGAGCGCCCGACAGCACCGAAAACCTGGTGGGCCATCGCCGCTCTCTTCGGCCTGGCCTTCGCACTGGTCTTCCTCCCGTACGGGGGCGCCGCTTCGTTCATCGGCCTGCTGGCCGGGGCCGGCCTGGCCGGTCTCTTCGTCAGCAAGCAGGGATCGGTACGTATCAGGGTCACCCACGACCTGCTGGTCGTCGACGACGCCCGGGTCCCCCTCGCCACCCTGGGTGCGGCGACGGTGCTCACCGGCGAGGACGCTCGGGCCTGGCGTACGTACAAGGCGGATCCGCGCGCCTTCATGGTCATGCGCGGCTACATCACCACGGCCGTACGCGTCGAGAACATCGACCCCGAGGACCCCACGCCGTACCTCTACCTGTCCACCCGCGCGCCCGAGCGGCCGGCCGAGGCGATCGGCATCCGTGACTGACTCGAACGAGCTACCCCCCGGAGCCTCTCGTTTGGATCATGCTGGGCTCGCGTGCCCCGGTTCCGCGCGTCGTTGTCGTCGGTCCACGACCCTCGGCGTCGCCTCCCTCCTCCTCCGCGGCCTGATCATCGGGGCGATCCCCTGGAGCGGGCTGGGCAAGATTCCCTCGCCGCTCGCGGTGACGAGTTGCCGCGGGAACATCGCCGCGCTCGGCGCCGGGTCGGCCGGGCTCTGGTCGCCGCGGTCATGGCGCCGCTCGTGACGGGAGCCTTGCTGAGCGGAGCCCTCATGGGCCGGGAGATGATGTCGGCGTCACAGTCGGTCCTGGACCCACGCGACTGTGCCCGCCTTCATACAGGGCAAGATCGTTCCGAGGTGGAGCGTTTCCTGCCGGACCGGCAGACGAACTATCGACCGCTGACTGCCGAGCCGGCGGGAGACGGCATAACGTGCGAGTACCACGCGATGACGGCCGACCGGTCCGGCGACGCCTATCAGCTCTGCTTCCGGAAGGACACCCTGGTGTCCCTGGGCACGATCACCCCGTGAGCGTTCGGTGATCCGGGTGCTGATCGCCGACGACGAGCCGATGCTCCGCGCAGGGGTACGCGCCGTTCTTGCCACGGATCCGGATATCGAAGTCGTCGCCGAAGCCGTCGACGGGCACGACGCCGTGGAACTGGTCCAGCGCCGTCGTCCCCCAGTGGCGGTACTCGATATCCGCATGCCGGGAATCAACGGCATCGACGCCGCCACGGAATCCGCAACACAGTGCCGGCCACGAGCATCATCATGCTCACGACCTTCGGTGAGGACGACTACATCCTCAAGGCGCTCGGCGGCGGTGCAGCAGGCTTCCTGATCAAGTCGGGCGAGCCAGAGGAACTGATCACCGGAGTCCGTGCGGTGGCCGAAGGCGCCGCCTACCTGTCACCGAAGGTCGCGGCCCGGGTCATCGCGCACCTCGCTGCTACGGGCGCGGGCGCTCTGGCCGGTCGGCGCTCCGCCGCCCGCCACCAGGTCAACGCCAGGTAGGCACAACCGAACGTGCGCTGGGCTCAGTAGCAGCCCACTGGGCGTCGCCGCCTGCTGGAGTGCGCCGTCCGGCCCGCGATCTCATTCCCTGGCGAACGGGTTGGGAACGCGGAGAAATCGGTGGTCGCGGGGTGTGACGGCTTCGGCCGGCCCAGCGGCTTGGAGGACAACGTCCAAGGCCCGCTGCGGGTCAGCGGTATACACGCCGCTTGCCCATGCGGCGTTGGCTTCGATCACCGACCAATCCCCATCCGCCGTTCCCACGTCCACGACGATGGCGGAGGGCAACGTGTCCCGGCACTCGGCGAGCAGTTCCGCTCCGAAGGCGGCCGCGTCCTTGTGCAGTGGCCCAAGACTCAGCCGCCCGTGCTGTGCGTACTGACTCCCGGTGTGCACTGTTCCATTGAGCAGATACAGCCGGTACTCGGCGGCGAACTCCACCACGTCGCTGATCAGCACCGGTGTGTGCGGATCCACCGCGTCCGGGCCGGGCAGCCGTGACCCGTCGGTGTAGATCATTGCCGGTATCTGCTTGTCGTTGGGAGACTTGATGAACGCTGGCCGACGCAGCCTGTAAGCCTCGCGGATCGGCCCGAAGCTGATCTCGCGCCCGGTGTACTCCCGGGGCAGACGGGCCAGCCAGTCCTCGGGGGCCTGCAGCAGGGCGATGTTCAGAGCGGGTGCCGCAATGTCCGCGAAGCCAGGCCCGGCATGTAGATGCTGGGCACGCACATCGGCTGGTACGGCATACGTAGGCAGTTGCACTGTCGACAGGCCGCGCCGGCGAGCGGCGTCACGCAAAGCCTGCGCGGAGGTGGTAAGGCGAGGTGGCAGAACGAGAGTCACAAATACAAAGCATCGCTCACGACCAGCGGTCGATCCACCCGATATTGGGCCCTCCGCCCCCGCTCGCAGGGGCAGCCAACCGCTCCATTGCACGTTTCGACACCAGAAATCCACCGGGCGCCGTGACGGTAGGCGCAGGACAGGGAGCTGTGCACGTTCGCGTGTACCCGCCTGAGCACTTTCCGGCGAACGCCGGCAGAAGCACATGACGTCCTGCCCCGGTGCCCGCCGGAACTCCGGTTCACCCCCGCTCGCACAGGAAACACGCACTCGAAACGCGGCTCACGGGGCTCGGGGCGAGGGATTGCCCCGAGCCCCGTGGGTCTACGCCCCGGAGTCGCCGAAGCGGTGGAGCCTCACCTCGACGCCCTGCTGACGGGCGAAGTCGGCGACGCCCTCGACCGCGGCCGTCAACGCGGCCGTGAGCCTCCTCTGCTCGGGCCAACGCCGTTCCCTGTCGGGCGCGGCCTGCACAGCCTGCCAAGCCTCCTTGTACGCCTCCTCCAGCGGACCGATCTTCTCGTCGTACTCGATGATCTCGTCCAGCGCGAGGGCCGGTCGGCGGATCCGCGCGGCGGCCATGTCCAGCTGAGCGGTGACCGAGATCAGATCACCCACGAGCTTCGCGTGGATCACACCGATCTTCCGGCTCAGCAGGATCTCGGCCAGCACCGCGTTCCAGTGCTCTTCCCCGTCCAGCATCAGTCCCCAACCCCCTCACCATGCGGGCGGGTCTCGCCGACCCGCCCCTGCCCGCGAGTATGTCGACCCCACCCACTCGCAGAATGCCGAAGCAGTAGTTGACGTAGCCGTTGTCGCTCCCGTCGTACTGGCCGAGCCCCGCGCTGAGGGACTTGGGCTGAGCCTCGATCGCCCCTCTGGCGTTGGGAACCCGGAACGCCAGTTGCCTGATGTTCGGCCCCGCCTGCTCTCCGAGGCCGGACTCGGCCACGCTGCCTTCCACGAACGGTCCTCCGAGGGGCTGTTCCCCGAGATCAGGACTCCCTATCCGCTCCAGGCAAGCCTTCAGTCCCGCCTCCCCCTCGCCGTCGACGCGGAACACGGTCCCGGTGTGCTGCTGGTGACGGCTCCCCCCGGTGAGGGCAAGACCGAGGCGGCGCTGTACGCGGCGATGGTGATGACCGCGACGTACGGCAGCAGCGGCCTGTTCCTCGCCCTTCCCACGCAGGCCACCGCGAACCAGATGTACGAACGGGTCGTGCGCTTCGCCACACACAACCTCGCGGACCCGGCCCAGTTGACGCTGCTGCACGGAGCCGCAGAGCTGTACCAGGGATACGCGGAACCTTCAGGCCGTTGGCTGCGCTCGCGCGGGCGTGGACTGCTCGCGCCGATCAGCGTCGGCACGATCGGCCAGGCCCTGCTCGGCGTCCTGCCGCTGAAGCACAACGCCCTGCGGCAGACGGGGCTGTCCGGTAAGACCGTGATCATCGACGAGGCCCACTCCTACGACGCCTTCACCCACGCGCTGCTCCTGCGCCTGCTGACGTGGCTCGGGGCGATGCGGGTGCCCGTGGTGCTGCTCTCCGCCACTCTTACCGGGCAGACGGCTTCCGGTCCGGTAGAGGCGTACCTGGAGAGTGCCGGGCGAAAGGGCGGGGCCTACGCGCTGCCGGCGCCCGTCCATCCGGGCCGACTGTACGCGGACGCCGAGCAGGTGACCGTACCCGCCGAGCCCGTCGGCAGTGTGCGCGCTCGGAGTCCGGACCTGGCAGTCCGGCCGGTCACCCACACCTACGATCCGACGGTCGCGGACGGCCGACCCGCCACGCTGATCACGGCACCGCTCCGAACGCAACGGCACACGACCTTGTTGTCACGCCCGCCGTCACCGATGCCGTCAGCGCCACTGTCGATGCCATCCGCCGGCTCGATGACGTCGAGGAAGGCGACCGATCCACCCTTCTGCACGCCCAGCGCCAGTTCACGGGCGTAGCCGAGCACGTGCGAGCCAACCGCCACACCGACCCAGCCACCCGTACCCGTACCCGCACCATCGGCCTCTGGGCCCAACTCGCCCAAACCGTAGGGCGGATGGCGAGGGGCGCCGGTCTGTACGAACTCGCGCGACCTGCGCACCCACCACAGCGTCCTCCGGCTACGCGCTGACCTCAAAGACGTCACGGGCGCCTGACCGCGGCCGCCCCCACCGTCACGGAGCTTACGGAAGCACGATGGATAACGCCGTCTGCGCACTCGCACTTTCCCGTGCCCACACTTCGACGGAAAACGCAAATAGAATCCGCAGTTTTCCAGAGATCTGTGCCCACACTCCCGGCAGATTCGTCAAGCGCGATATTGACGACATCGAAGATTCGATTCTCTCTGCACGTTCAACGACGAAAGAATGTTAGGGTGAAGCCTCCTCCCGGGTTCGGATCACGGGCCATATCGGCCCTCTGAACCCGGGTTTCACGGCGAGTGTCCCGTTTCATCGGACTCCGTTCACTCCCTCTTCCCTCGATCATGATGCATGTTCTGCATTCATGTTTCGTGATGTGAGGGAATTGTTTCCAGTCCACTCCTTGGAGCATTCGAACCATGTCTGTTGAGAGCGTGACTGCTGTCACCTCCGCAGGGCCGGATACGTCCGGACCCTCAGCCAGAGGCCGCCATCTCGGCCTGGCCCTTTGCGTGATCGCAGCGGCCCAACTGATGGTCGTCCTCGACGCCACGATCACCAATATCGCCCTGCCCGCCATCCAGACCGACCTCGGCGTGTCCGACGCGAACCTGGCGTGGATCGTCAACTCCTACGCGCTGGCCTTCGGCGGCCTGCTCCTGCTCGGCGGCAAGGCCGGTGACCTGTTCGGCCGACGGAAGATGTTCCAGGTGGGCATCGCCGTCTTCACGATCGCCTCCCTGCTCGGCGGACTCGCCCCGAACGACGGCCTGCTGCTCGGAGCACGCATCCTGCAGGGCGTCGGTGCGGCACTCGCCGCGCCCAGCGCCCTGGCACTGATCACCACCACGTTCCCGGCCGGCAAGCCGCGCAACAAGGCAATGGCCGTGTACGCCGCCATGGGCGGTCTCGGTGCCACCGTCGGTCTGCTGCTCGGCGGTGTCCTCACCGACGTACTGGACTGGCGCTGGGTGTTCTTCGTCAACATCCCCATCGGCCTGGCCGTTCTCGCCGGCACCCGCACCCTGGTCGAGGCCGAACGACACCCCGGCCGCCTGGACGTCCCCGGCGCGATCACCGGAACCAGCGGCCTGATCGCCCTGGTCTACGGCATCACGCGCGGCGGTGAACACGGCTGGACGAACAGCATCACCATGACCTCCTTCGCCGCCGCGGCCGTCCTGCTGATCTCTTTCCTGCTCCTGCAGGCCCGCACCACGGACCCGATGATGCCCCTGCGCCTGTTCAAGGACCGCAACCGGTGGGGCAGCTACGCCACCATGCTGTTCATCGGCTCCGGCATGTTCGCCTTCTTCTACTTCCTGACCCTCTACATGCAGCTGATCCTCGGCTACAGCCCCATCAAGACCGGCTTCGCCTACCTCCCCTTCAGCTTCGGCATGGCCGCCGCGGCAGGCATCAGCTCCAAGCTCCTCACCCACTTCGCGCCCCGGTTGATCGCCGGACCGGGCCTGCTGCTCGCGGCCACGGGGATGTTCTGGTTCGCCACCCTGGAATCCGACTCCTCCTACGCCTCGCACCTCATGCCGGCGATGTTCGTCACCTCCCTCGGCCTGGGCATGAGCTTCGTCCCGATGACGCTCGGAGCGGTCAACGGCGTCGCCCACCAGGACACCGGTGTCGCCTCCGCGCTGCTCAACACCGCCCAGCAGATCGGCGGCGCCCTGGGCCTCGCCGCCCTGTCGACCATCTCCACCTCTGCCGCCAACGACAAAATGCCCGAGGCGGCCGGCGCCCTCTACCGAGGTCTGGCCGCCAAGGACTTCGCCCTCGTATCGAAGGCAGGGGATGCGCTGACCCACGGCTACACGATGGCCTTCGTCGCCGCCGGGGCCTTGTTCCTGGCCGGCGCCGGCGTCACAGCCTGGGCCATCAACGCCGGTAAGCAGCGACACACCGACGGTGCCGCCCCGGTCCACATGGGCTGACGCCCCACACCAAGCACCACCACGACAAACCGGCGTGGGGGGGGGGGGGGGGCCGCCCGCCCCCCCCCCCCCGGCCGGGCGCGGCGGGCCGGTGCCCGGGCTCCCCGGGTCAGCACACGCCCAG